>JBDLVY010000104.1:0-7816 GCA_039804545.1 Bacteroidota bacterium
TTTTTAGAAAAAAGAATAAAGAGAAAAGAAAATAGAAAAGATGAGTAACTATTTCACCAAACCAGAAAAAATACGTTTCAAACACGTCGATTACGCCGGAATTGTTTTCTATCCAAGATTCTTGGAAATGCTGAATGATTTAGTCGAAGATTGGTTTGAAGAAGCACTCAACCGACCATTCTCCAAAATCCATGAAACCAATGGGATTCCGACAGTAGATTTGAAAGTCCAATTCAAAAAAGCGGCACGCTTAGGCGAAGTCTTAACCAAGAAACTTTGGGTAACCAAACTCGGCGGTGCCTCTGTAAATTGTGGATTCCGATTTGAAGACGAACAAGGCAATACCTGTTTGGAAGGCGAAGTCACATTGGTCAACGTAGCCATCAGCAACGGAAGAGACGCTATCAAAGCGGAACCTTTTAATGAAGAAATGAAAGCATTGATTTCAAACTATTTAATTGACTAATAATGGGAGATTTCAAAACCTTTATGAGCCTAACGGATCCTAAAATCGCTGAAGAAATGGCAGTGATTTTGGAAGCCCATAAAATCCCGTTCAAAACGCAGGACACGGCCAAAGATTTTGATGCCAGTTTTGCCAACAATCAAGCCAAACAATCTATACTTATTATGCTGAATCCTAATGATTTTGATAAAGCATCTTCTGTATTAGAACAAAACATAACACTGAATATTGATGACATTGACCCGCAACATCCTTTATTTTCTTTTTCAACAGAAGAATTAAAAGACGTTGTGAAAAATTATGATGAATGGCATCCCATTGATATCAAACTCGCTAAGCACTTATTAAAGCAACAAAATATAGAGGTTGCGCCAAACGAAATCAAAACAGAACAACACCTTAAAGAGCTAAAATCTTTTCATCCGGAAAAATCCAGTACCATAACCTTATTACTCGGATATATATTTTGCATGATGGGTGGTTTTGCCGGTATTGGAATTGCCTTATTCCTCATAACTGCAACCCGAAAGCTTCCTGACGGGACAAAAAAATACATCTATTCCAATTCCGATAGGAAACATGGCTTTTACATGTTGTTGACAGGCGGAATTATTTTTATACTCACTTTACTTTATTTAGAATTTGATTTCAATGAACTTTAAAAAATTCAAAGCCGCGACCGTACAAACATCTCCCGTTTTTCTCAACGTAGAAAAAACGATTGAAAAAGTAATTTCCTTCGTGAAAGAAGCCAGCGATAATGGCGCGCAACTTATCGCTTTTCCAGAAGTATTCGTTGCCGGTTATCCTTATTGGAACTGGATTATGACACCCGTACAAGGCAGCAAATGGTACGAGCAATTGTATAAAAACTCGGTTGCCATTACTGATGAAAGTATGAAACCATTGTTTAAAGCCGCCAAAGACCACAACATACACATCGTCATCGGAATCAACGAACGCGGTGATAGTTATGGCGAAATTTACAATACTAATTTGATCATTGACAACCAAGGAAAACTCATTGGCAAACACCGAAAATTGGTCCCAACATGGGCCGAAAAACTCACGTGGACATCTGGTGACGGTTCTTCGCTAAAAGTGTATGATACTGAAGTTGGTCCAATCGGAACTTTGGCTTGTGGAGAAAACACCAACACCTTAGCAAGATTTACTTTGTTGTCTCAAGGCGAATTGGTTCATATTGCCAATTACATTTCGCTACCCGTTGCACCTCCGGATTATGACATGGCAGAAGCGATAAAGATTCGTGCTGCCGCACATTCATTTGAAGGGAAATTATTTACCATAGTTTCGTGCTCCACCATTTCGCAGGAAATCAAAGACGCTTTGCGCGAAGATGTGCCGAATGTGGAGGAATTGCTAACGCGAAAAAACTCGGCATTCTCAGGATTTATCGGTCCGAATGGCGCTGTGATTGGCGAACCGCTAATTGATGATGAAGGTATTATTTACGCAGACATTGACTTGGAAAAATGCATCCAACCCAAACAAATGCATGACATTCTCGGACATTACAACCGATTTGATATTTTTGATTTACGAGTGAATACGGCTCCAACGAGAAAGATTACCTTTGTAGACAATCACGAGGAGTTTAATAAAAGATAGTAGTAAGATAGAAGAATAAAGCATTAAGACTATGGAAGCAAAACATTCAGACGACGTCATCGGTCGCGCCAGAGTGCAAGACACACCCGAACTCGAAGCCTATTATAAAGAACTCGAAGCCCTTGGTGCCGGTGCGCTTTGGACAGTAGCTAATGATATTGAACCTTGGGAACCGCGCGCCAATTCGGTCCCAATGTTGTGGAAATATGAAGATTTAAGAAGTTTGGTATTAAAATCCTCCGAACTCGTAACTCCCGAACAAGCCGGAAGACGTGTAGTTTATTTGGTAAATGATAAAAGAAAAGACGTTTCTGCTGCTGTAGGTTGGCTATACACCGGTATCCAAGTGACTCGCCCAGGCGAAAGTACTTCAGCTCACCGACACCGCGCTTCTGCCCTACGTTTTATCATGGAAGGTTCTAAAGGTTACACGGTAGTCGATGGGAATAAAATCATGTTAGAAGTCAACGATTTTGTGATTACCCCAAACTCTGCCTGGCACGAACACGGCGTAGAAGCTGATGGTCAAACCTGTATCTGGCAAGATGGTTTGGATATTCCGTTAGTGAATGCTTTGGAAGCCAATGATTACGCGGTGTATGACGGCAAACAACCTTTGACTTCAGCAGTCAATCATTCGCCTTTGACCTTTGGTGGAGCAGGCTTAATTCCGGCGGATAAAACTTGGGACAAACCGTATTCTCCGTTGTTCAAATATTCTTGGAGCAAAGTATACCCAACACTTTTAGAAGTCGCCAAAGTCAATGAAATCAATCCGTTTGATGGCTTCTTAATGCAATATTCCAATCCGTTAACCGGAGGTCATGTGATGCAAACTATGGGCGCAGCAATGCAATTATTGCCTGCCGGTTTCCACGGAAAAGCCCACAAACATACCGGTTCATTTGTGTACCAATGTGCCAAAGGAAGCGGTTACACCATCATTAACGGCCAACGCTTTGATTGGAAAGAAAGAGATATTTTCTGCGTTCCGTCTTGGGCATGGCACGAACACCACAATGCATCTGACACTGAAGATGCTTGCTTGTTTAACTTCAACGATTTACCGGTGATAGAATCTTTGGGATTATTCCAGGAAAGGGTATTGGAAGAAAACAGTGGCAATCAAAATAGCCTTTAATCAGAATGAAGAATAAATTAAAATTTTTTGTAACCATTTTGAGTCCGATAGGTTTCATCATGCTGGGCATTAATTTAATCATGAAAGAAGATAAGATGGCCATTACCGTTGGTTATCTCAACATCCTCTTTTGGTCAGCACTACTATTATTTGCCTTATTCAAACAAAAATAAAAATAAAACCTCAAAACCTTAGCGCATCTGCACCTTTAAAAAATGAAACTACTAACTTACGCAACACAAGACACCGAACCCCGTTTAGGCTTCCTCCACAACAACCAAGTTATCGACATGGAAGACTTTGGTGAAATCTCAAATTTTCCGTTACCAAGTGACATGCTTGATTTGATTGACATGGGGATTGAAATCGTAGCCGAATTGAATGATATGGTAGCAGAAACTCCAGAAAATTTCTTTGAAGAAATATCCTATTCGATGGCAGAAGTAACTATCCTCGCTCCTATTCAAAAACCAAGAAAGAACATCATCGGAATTGGATTAAACTATACAGAGCACGTAGCCGAAAGTGCACGAACACTCGACACAACAGGAAAACTTCCTCAAAAACCTATTATTTTTTCGAAACCTCCAACAACGGTAACGGGAACCAATTCCGAGATCATTAAAAATACCAAACTAACTTCACAATTGGATTGGGAAGTTGAACTGGCCGTAGTCATTGGCAAAAAAGGAAAATACGTTGCCAAAGCTGATGCATTAGATTACGTTTTTGGTTATACAGTAATCAATGATATTTCGGCACGTGATTGTCGCAGAGAAGGCCAATGGATTGTTTCCAAAGGACAAGATACTTTTGCGCCAATGGGACCAATATTAGTCACCAAAGACGAAATCGAAAATCCACACAATTTGAACTTATCCTTAAAAGTAAATGGTGTAGAAAAACAAAACTCCAACACCCAATTTTTACTGTTCAACATCAACGATTTGATAGAAGATTTGAGCACAGTATTTACTTTAGAACCCGGCGATATCATTGCTACCGGAACTCCGGCTGGCGTTGGTGCAGGACGCGATCCGCAAGAGTGGCTGCATGATGGCGATGTGGTGGAAGCTACGGTGGAAGGAATAGGAACGATAGTGAATACTGTTAAAGAGATTTCTAAATAGACCGTAATAGCGTTAGATTTGATATTAAGAAGAGGACAGCCAGTGGCTGTCAGGTATAAATAAAAGTTGCGTTAGGGATTCCTTCGGCAGTCACTTCGCTCGTGTGCAGTGAAAATCCTTTTTAGGATTGCCCTGAAACAAAGCGGAAGGGAAATACAACCCTAAAAAGATTGTAACGGAAAGCCCGACCCAATAGGGATACGAGGCGCAAGCCGACTGACCAAAGGTAAACGCCCAAACACTTAAGTTCTCAGTAACCAACTTGGAACTTTAAAATTGAAACAAAATGAACAAAAAATTTAGAATAGGACAAATAGTTCCATCCTCGAATGTGACGATGGAAACCGAAATACCGGCCATTTTCAGAGCAAGAGAAACCATATTACCGGAACGTTTTACGTTTCACAGCAGTCGCATGCGCATGAAAAAAGTCACCAAAGAAGAACTCGAAGCTATGGACGCGATGAGTTTGAAGTGTGCTCAGGAATTGTCAGACGCACACGTTGATGTGATGGGTTATGCTTGTTTGGTGGCGATTATGAGTATGGGACGCGGTTACCATTGCGTTTCGGAAGTGAATTTACACCAAGAAACAGTAGCGAATGATTTCCCTACGCCTATCGTGACTTCCGCCGGAGCATTGATTAACGGATTGAAGGTTTTGGGTGCCCAACAAATTTCGATTATTACCCCATATATGCGTCCGTTAACCGATATGGTAGTCGATTATATCGAACACCAAGGCATTAAAGTAAAGCAAAGTATTGCACTTGAAATTCCGGATAACTTAGAAGTCGCTGCACAAAACCCCATGAATTTATTGGAAATCTACAAACAGTTAGACCTAACTGGTGTTGATGTTTTAGTCGTTTCCGCTTGTGTGCAAATGCCTTCTTTGGAGGCTATAGATTTAATTCAAAAAGAATGCGGTATTCCGGTAACTTCAGCTGCGGTTTGTACCACTTACGAGATGATGAAGAAATTGGGCATCGAAGCAAAGTCGGCTATTGGCGGTGAATTGCTTAGCGGAAAATATTAATGTTTTAAAACAATTAACAGAAAGTTAATAGATGAGCTTTGTGCTTTTTAGTACATTAGGGCTTACGATATAACATTAAAACAATCCAGGGATGAAAAGAAGCGCAACTGCCGTATGGAACGGCTCAGGGAAAGAGGGCAAAGGTCATTTGACAACGCAAAGTACCGTTTTAAATCAAACACAATATTCCTTTGGTTCCCGATTTGAAGAAGGAATCGGAACCAATCCGGAAGAATTAGTGGGTGCAGCACATGCAGGTTGTTTCTCCATGAAATTGGCATTCAACTTACAAGCGGCCGGTTTCACCGCAACCGAATTAAAAACCGATGCTGAAATCGTTTTTGAAGAGGGAACTATCGTGGCTTCTAACCTAACTTTAACTGCAACAGTAGACGGAATTGACAATGCTAAATTCGAAGAATTAGTCAAAGATGCCGAAGCCAACTGCCCAATTTCAAAGTTATTGAACACAAAAATCAGCGTGAATTATACGCTTAACGCATAAAGAAAAATAAACTATACAAATCAGGAGGCCTGAAAAGTCCTCCTTCTTTTTATCCCAAAACAGAAACCCCTATCCATTTTCCTATTCCGAAAGTAATTGCTGCAGCTATCAAGCCGAAAATAACTTGACGAAATCCGGAATACCATACACTTTTACCGGTGAATAATGTAATCGCAGCGCCAATCAAAAACAAACCAAAAGCACTCATTACAGTACTCGCAATCACAGCTTGCATACCGCCCAAAAAGAAAAACGGAAAAACCGGTATGATGGCGCCTATGGCAAACAAGAAAAAAGAAGTCAGTGCGGCTTCCATAGCAGAACCTTTCAAGTCCTCAGGATTAATGCCCAATTCTTCTTTTATCAACATATCGTGGGCCTGTTCTTGGTTTTTCATGATATCGGCCGCCATTTGCTTGGCTTGCGCCTCCGGAATACCTTTGGTCATGTAAATTAAGGCCAGTTCTTTTTCTTCTCCTTCCGGATTGGTTTCGAGTTCCTCCAACTCCAATTGCATTTGGTTTTCATAAAGTTCCTGTGAACTCTTTACTGATATCCATTCGCCCAAAGCCATAGACAAAGCGCCGGCCAATAAACCGGCCATTCCGGCTAGCAAGACTTCTTCTTTTCCGCTGGTGGCACCCGCAATTCCCATGACCAAACTGAAATTAGACACCAAACCGTCATTCCCTCCCAAAACTGCGGCGCGCAAGGCATTGCCTCCAACAGAGCGGTGACGCTTTTCAAATCGGGCCATATTGGGTCCGGATATTTTCTTGTCATTGTTGAGAATGTTTTTTAAAATGGCGACATGGGCAGTATCGGAAAGTGATTCTTTAGTATTGGTCATTTTTCGGGCGTTCAATACCCCAGCAGAAATGCTTTTTTCGGTATCCAATAAAACGCCTAGTATGTAATCATAACCAAATACCTTCCCTATAAAATGCAAAGTGCGCGCTCTACCGGAAGGTTTCGGCAAATGTGATTCATCCAAATTGTTTTTGGCTAAAAAAGCCACTGCATGACTGTGTTCAATATCACTCATTTGATGAAAAACATTGGCAACATGCTCATCGGCTTCATTTTCAGCAAGAATTTTATACAAATAACTGGCATCGACTTCGGTTTGGATACTTTTAAGGCTTATCATAAGCAGACTATTTAATGGAAAATTTGATCAAAATAGGGCAACATATTAACCTATGAAACCTCATTTTGTATGGCGCTGAAATTAATCAGTATCGCAATATAAAGATAGTGAAATTTGCAACCAAAGTTCCATTTGCAACTGTGAATTTATATCCCTAAATCAATCCCTAAAAGTAAAAATCTATTAAGGATAAGTTTGGTATATTTGAGTCATTCAAACCAATTCATTCATGCCACACCAACATAGACTTCAAAAACAGCTCGAGTTAACCCACGAACAAACCTCGCCTTTGTTTCGCATTATGTTTACCCAAAATAGTCATGAGCCCAACCGTCGGCATTTTGAAAATAATATTTGTGCTTTTCACATTGGCCATGGTTACATCCTTTCGGTGGCGCACAACTTGAAGACAGAAGCCAAGATTTTCAAATCGATTGATGAAAACCTTTTTACCAACGATATTTTACCCTATCTGAATGACGCTCAAAAGCAACTGTTTCAAAATTGTTTTTTATTAGACAGTTCGGTTCAAAAAAGGTATTGGAACAGCAACAACCCCAGCGACTATCAGTTTGCTATTGAGGCTTTAAAACAAATTAATTTTGATACGCGTTGGGTCACCTTTCTAGAGAAAAGAGTATGTAAAGCGCATTTGATTGTACAATTCAAGGACCAAGATTTTTATAACAAACCCGAACTTTCAGCCCATTTTTCATCGGCCAACTATTTTGCGGAACCAGCCATTAACAGACA
>JBDLVY010000105.1:0-5111 GCA_039804545.1 Bacteroidota bacterium
ACCGGACTAAAAGCACGTACTTGCTCCGGATAATGAATGGTTGCTTTTTTTCTAAAAAAGTGTTTGATGGTAATGAGTAAGCCTTTTACAATGGCTACCAAATAAAGTCGCTCCAAGAACGTCATTTCCTTATTGGAAACCTGTTTCTTTTTGCCTGAAAGCGATATACTTTGAATTGCTGTTGACATAGTTGCGGTATCTTATTTAAAAGCTAAAATGCAAATTCCGGTTATTATAATATTGACGATAGATAGCGGAATTAAAATCTTCCAGCCCAAGTTCATCAATTGATCGTATCTGAAACGCGGGATCGTCCAACGAACCCACATATAGAAGAAAATGAAGAAACAAATTTTAGTAAATAAAACCCCAATTCCGATAACATTAGCGGTATTGGCGCCAACATTATCTATCATCCATTGCATGCCGGGATAGTTGTAACCTCCAAAATAAAGGATGGCTAAAATTGCTGAGGAAATAAACATATTGGCGTACTCAGCAAACAAATAGAATCCCATTTTCATGGAAGAATATTCGGTGTGGTAACCGCCAATTAATTCCGATTCACATTCTGCTAAGTCGAAAGGCGTTCTGTTGGTTTCCGCAAAAGCACAGATTAAGAAGATTAAGAATCCTACCGGTTGGTAGAATACATTCCAGTTCATTCCGGCTTGTTGTTCGGAGATTTCTTTTAAGCTTAAAGTTCCGGTCATCATCAACAAAGCAATCATCGATAATCCCATGGCAACTTCATAAGAAACCATTTGCGAAGCGGCACGAACCGCACCCATCAATGAGAACTTGTTGTTAGAAGCCCAACCTCCAATCATAATACCATAAACCCCAACCGAAACCACTCCGAAAATGTACAACAAAGCAACATCAATATCCGTTGCTTGCAGTTGAACAGTTCTTCCGAAGACTTCCAATTGATCGCCCCAAGGAATTACGGCACTCGTCATCAAAGCCGTAATCATCGCAATGGCGGGCCCGACAAAGAATAAAAATTTATTGGGGGTATTGGGTTCAAATTCTTCTTTGGCAAATAATTTCATACCATCGGCAAGCGGTTGTAATAATCCACCCCAACCGGCACGATTTGGACCAACACGGTCTTGTAAAAAGGCAGCTACTTTACGTTCGGCCCAAGTGGAATACATCGCCATAATCATGGTAATGGCAAAAACGGTTACGATAACCACACTTTTTTCTATGATGAAAGCACTATCCATTATTTCTTAGTGTTTATTGGGTTACCGTCTATTTTTTCGTTGTAATCAATCTCGGCCATACTGATTTTTTTACGGTCGATGTCTCTACCTTGAAGAATACCTTTTTCGGTATCGATCACTACGGTGTCTAATTTTCCGTAGTGTTTATTTTGATTGATTACAGAATCTTTTTCGAATTGTCGCGGTCCTTCGATTACCCAATCTGCAACTTCTTTTTTGTCGAAACGACAAGTGTTACAAATAAAAGCTTCTACTTCGTGGTATTCGTCTTTTCTTGCCGTAACTCTTTGGATTTCGTTTCCAAACATCCATAAAGTAGTTTTTCCGCAACAACCTGGAGTCGTACATTCTCTGTGCGCATTGAAAGGTTTGTTGAACCAAACTCTCGATTTGAAACGGAAAGTTTTATCGGTTAAAGCGCCAACCGGACAAACATCAATCATATTTCCGGAGAATTCATTGTCGATGGCTGCCGAAACACAGGTTGAAATTTGCGAATGGTCGCCACGATTTAATACACCGTGAACACGTTTGTCAGTCAATTGATCGGCTACTTCTACACATCTTTGACAGACGATACAACGGTTCATGTGCAATTGAATTTTATCCCCGATATCTTCTGGTTCGAAAGTTCTTTTCTCTTCTATGAAGCGTTGTTGAAGTTTTCCGTGTTCGAAGCTTAAATTTTGCAAATCACATTCTCCTGCCTGGTCACAAACCGGACAATCGAGAGGGTGATTGATTAAAAGGAATTCGGTTACGGCTTTGCGAGCTTCGGCTACTCTGTCCGATTTTTTGCTTGCTACTTCCATTCCGTCCTGACAACCGGTTACGCATGACGCTACCAATTTTGGCATTGGTCTTGGGTCGGCTTCGCTACCTTTAGTAACGTCTACCAAACAACAACGACATTTTCCGCCGGTTCCTTCTAGTTTCGAATAATAACACATGGCTGGCGGAACAGATTCTCCACCAATCATACGAGCAGCCTGCAGGATGGTTGTTCCCGGTGCTACTTCAATTTCTTGACCGTCTATGGTTACTTTCATTTTTTTATTTTGTTGTTTTAGTTTCAGGTTTCAAGATTCATGTTGGGTTATAACTTGAAACTTGGAACTAGGAACTTGACACTATTTTATATTTCTTGTTTTGCTACTAAATGCTTTACCTTTTCAAAAGGCTCATTCACAAAGTGATCTCTGTTTTTTACTTTTTCAGGGAAACGAATATGGTATTCAAACTCGTCTCTGAAGTGTCGTATCGCGGCAGCAACCGGCCATGAAGCCGCATCACCTAAAGGACAAATCGTGTTTCCTTCAATTTTAGATTGGATGCTCCATAACAATTCGATGTCTTCTTCGCGTCCTTGTCCGTTTTCGATTCTCCACAATACTTTTTCTAACCAACCTGTTCCTTCACGACATGGCGTGCATTGGCCGCAAGATTCGTGGTGGTAAAAACGGGAAAAATTCCAAGTGTTGCGAACGATACAAGCGCGGTCATCATAAACGATAAATCCGCCTGAACCTAACATTGAACCGGTGGCAAAACCACCATCGGATAAACTTTCGTAAGTCATCAAACGGTCTTCACCTGCCGCAGTTTTGTAAATTAAATTCGCAGGTAAAATGGGCACCGAACTTCCACCCGGAACCAATGCTTTCAATGGTCTGTCGGTTTGCATTCCGCCACAATATTCATCAGAATTCATGAATTCGTATACTGAAACGCCTAATTCAATTTCGTAAACACCTTGGTTTTTGATATTTCCGGAAGCCGAGATTAACTTGGTTCCCGTTGAACGACCGATTCCGATTCCGGCATAATCAGCCCCAGAATTATTGATAATCCAAGGCACAACCGAAATGGTTTCTACGTTATTGACTACGGTTGGATTCTGCCAAAGTCCTTTTACAGCCGGAAATGGTGGTTTCAATCTAGGATTACCACGTTTTCCTTCTAGACTTTCGATAAGGGCTGTTTCTTCTCCGCAGATGTAAGCACCGCCACCAATTTGGACGAACAATTCTAAATCGTAACCTGAGCCTAATATATTTTTGCCTAACCAACCGGCAGCTTTGGCTTCGGCGATGGCTCTTTCTAAAATTTTGTACACCCACATGTATTCTCCACGGATGTAGATGTAGGAAAGGTTGGCACCCAAAGCATAACTTGACGTAATCATTCCTTCAATCAAAAGATGGGGAATGTATTCCATTAAGTAACGGTCTTTGAAAGTTCCTGGTTCTGACTCATCGGCGTTGCACACTAAGTGTCTTGGGTTGCCCGATTTTTTGTCGATAAAACTCCATTTCATTCCAGCAGGGAAACCCGCGCCACCACGACCCCGTAAGCCTGAAGTTTTTACTTCTTCGACTACTTCATCCGGAGTCATTTTTTTTAGGGCTTTTTCCACTGAAGCATAACCGCCTTCTTTGCGATATACTTCATAGGTTCTAATACCCGGAACGTTGATTTTGTCTAATAATATTTTTCTTCCCATGATATTATTTATCGTGTAAAGTGATTTTTCCGTCTTTGCAATCAGCGATTAGCTGGTCTACTTTTTCTTTGGTCAGATGTTCTTGATAGAAATCACCCAACTGCATCATTGGGGCATAACCACAAGCGCCTAAACATTCAACACCACGTACTTCGAAAAGTCCGTCAGCGGTTGGTTCGCCAATACCTACGCCCAATTTGGCACAAGTATAATCCATCAAATCTTCCACGCCGTTTTGACAACAGGCAGCGGTTTGACAGAACTCGAACATGTATTTACCGATGGGTCTTTGGTTGAACATGGTATAAAAAGTGACTACTTCGTATACCTCGATAGGTAATATTTCTAAAATCTCGGCTACTTTGTTTTGCAATTCGATACTCAACCAATTGTCGTGAGCATCCTGAACTTCGTGCAAAACCGGCAATAAAGCTGATTTCTTTTTATCTGCAGGATAATGACTGATTAACTCATTGATGCGGTTCATCAAAGGTTCAGTAATGTTTATCTCTTGTTTGATGTGTGATCTTTCCATAATTCTTAAGCGTCTAATTCGCCTGCAATTACATTTAAACTTGATAAAATAACGATAGCGTCTGATAGCATTCCGCCTTTAATCATATCAGTATAAGCTTGGTAATAGATATAACAAGGTCTTCTGAATTTTAAACGGTATGGTGTTCGACTTCCGTCAGTAATTAAATAGAACCCTAATTCTCCGTTTCCGCCTTCTACCGCATGATAGATTTCGTCAACCGGAACCGGCACTTCACCCATCACAATTTTGAAGTGGTAGATTAAGCTTTCCATGTTGGTGTAAACGTCTTCTTTAGGAGGCAAATAATAATCGGGAACGTCAGCATGTATTGGTCCTTCCGGCAATTTGGCTAAAGCTTGTTTGATGATGCTCAAACTTTCCCAAACTTCGGCATTACGCACGCAAAAACGGTCATAAGTATCGCCTGATTTTCCTACTGGAACATCAAATTCGAAATCTTCGTATGAAGAATATGGAGCGGTTTTACGAACGTCGTAATCAATTCCAGCTGCGCGTAAGTTTGGTCCTGTTAATCCATATTGCATTGCTTTTTCAGCAGTGATTGGACCCACATTAACGGTACGGTCAATGAAGATTCTGTTTCTTTCGAATAGGTTTTCGAATTCTTTCCAGGCTACCGGAAATTCTTCAAGGAAAGTGTTTAGTTTTTGGAACGCTTCGTCAGACCATTCTCTTTCGAATCCGCCTATTCTTCCCATATTGGTGGTTAAACGAGCGCCACAAATTTCTTCGTAAATCTCGTATACCTTTTCTCTGAATTGAAATACATAAAGGAATCCGGTATATGCTCCGGTATCCACACCCAAAATCGAATTAC
>JBDLVY010000106.1:0-3969 GCA_039804545.1 Bacteroidota bacterium
CCAAACCGAATAAGTTTCCATTCTTTTTAGGAAATTCTGATAATCTTTTTCGGTTTTAAAAGGTTGGGCGCTTTCTGCACTGGCGAATTGCCCCATCGTCAAATGCGTGCCCCAAAATTGATGTATAGGTGTTAAATTGGCGTTTTGTTTCAGTAAATCTTTGCCTATTGAAACTTCCCAAGCTATGATATCAAAGCTGTTTTTTTCTTCGTCTGAAAGCGAAGTGGTATCAATATTGGCCAATTCTTTTTCATATTTATCATAAAAATTAGCTTGTCTTTTTCGGTGAGAATCGGTCATTTCAAAGGCCAATTGGTCGTTGAATTGATTTTGTCCGTTTTGTGTAGCCTCCAATGGATTTAAGGCATTTTTATCATTAAAATAGGATGTAACAATAGTATTGATATCTCCTGTTTTTTCTTCCGATTTGCAATTGGCAAAAAGTAAAGACAACAAAATCATCGCAGTTAATGAATATAAGTTTTTCATAATGGCTTGGTTTATTTAAAGTAAAACTATTGGTTTTTGGTCTATGGAATTGTTAACAGAATTATAAATTATCCGTGATATACTCGAGAGGCAATAATGCGGTTTTCTTTGATTTCCAAGACTTCAGCCACTAACATATCGGGTTCGTTTTCAACGGTTCGAATGTATTCCATGAAAACACGGTCTGTATTAGAAGTTAAGGAAGTTACTTTGTAATGCAATGTGGGTAGTCGGTCAAACGCTTCTTGCCACCAATTACGCAAAGCGTTTTTTCCGGTGACCAAGCCATTGGTTTCGGGATGGCGTATTTTTAGTTTCGGACTAAAGTGTTCGGCTTCCTCATCGTATAATGACAATAATTTTTCAAGGTTGTGCGCATTGAAGGCTTCAAACCAAAGATGGGCAATAGAGAGATTTTTTTCTGCAGACATAATTTCTAAATAAAAAATCCCAAGTAAATGGGATTTTTATAATGGTAAATGTATGATAATTTTTTAAACGTTTTTCAAATTGATGATTTCCTGTTCGGTTAGGAAACGCCAATTGCCTCGCGGTAAGTTCTTTTTGGTCAAACCGGCAAAAGCCACACGATCAATTTTTAAAACATCGTATTTGAAACTTTCAAAAATAGCGCGTACTACTTTTACGTTGGGCGTTCTTAATTTCAACCCAATTTCTGTTTTAGGTTCGCCTTCGATATACGAGATTTCGTCTACGTATAATTTGTGACCGTCTAAAGTTACCCCATTGGAAATTTTTTCTAAATCTTCAAATTTCAAATTTTTGTCTAGAGAAACTTGGTAGATTTTGGCTGATTTTTGATTCGGTAAACTGAATTTTCTAACCATATCTGTATCGTTAGTAAAAATCAACAAGCCGGTGGTGTTTTTGTCCATGCGCCCAATGGGTTGGATTTTGGCTTTGGTGGCTGCTCGAACCAATTCCAATACATTTCTGTAATCGTCATTATCTTCGTTAGAAGTCGTGAAGTTTTTGGGTTTGTTGAGCAAAATGTATTCTTTGCGTTCCGGGGTTAAAGTGGCACCGTCGAAGTTGACTACATCACCAGGTTTTACTTTGTATCCCATTTCGGTAATGACTTCTCCATTGACTTTCACATTTCCGGATTGGATGTAAATATCGGCATCGCGACGCGAGCAAACACCCGAGTTAGAGATGTATTTGTTCAAACGGATGTCATCCGATTTTAAAGGTTTCGGGATATTATTTACCGGTTTAGCTACTTTTTTGGGTGTGGCATCACCAGTTGTTGGCTTAACCTTTTTTGGACCTTGCGCTCTTTTTGGCATGGCTGGTTTAGGCTTATTAGAGCTTGGTCGCGAACTGTTTGGTCGCGAACCACCTCTTTTATTATTGCCTTCATTTTTGTTCATAAATGCTGTAATTTAACTTCGTTCCGTTCGACCATTTTGGACTCGGGTGTTGCAAAGATACGTATTTCAATGGCTTATCCCGCTGAATAAAATGCTATGGTTGGATTTTAGCCCCGGTTGCAATGAAAATCCTCGCAGAGATTGTAATGGAAAACGGGAACAAGGTTTAGCAATTGCCCTAAAGTTTCGCTCCTAACGAACAATCGTTTCCACAATCTTTTTGCCATGAATTAAGACTGACGGATTGATGAGTACGATGCAAAATACACCTGAAACCACCAGGAATTTTAGGATGTTGTGGAGTTTTAGGTAATCGGGTTTGGCGTTTGATTTCCAAAGTTTTTGCAAGAAGAAAATCAGGATAATCAGGCTGAGGTAAAAGTAGATGTCCATATAACCGACTTCGAAAACTTCGACCAAATAATAGATTGGGATTATGGTGGAAACGGTTAAAAGCGTGATGATTTTTTTGGAAAAGGCTTCCCCGAATAACACCGGAATCGTTCGGTAATCGTTGGCTATATCGCCTTTAATGTTTTCTAAATCCTTGATCATTTCTCGGATGAGAATGAGTAAAAAGAGAAAAGTGGCGTGTGCAAATATCTGAGGATAGAGGTTTTTATAGTACAAGAGAATTGCGAAGAAAGGCAGTACAGCTAGGAAAGACGCGGTTAAGTTTCCGATGACAACCATTTTCTTGAGTTTGTGTGAATAGAACCAAATCAAGAAAATATAGACTGAAAAGAACAGAACTGCACGAAAGGAAACCAAGAAAGCCAATAAAAAAACGATAAAATTGACGGTAAAGTAAACTTGTAGTTTGGTTTTTTGGCTGACCAATCGGTCCAATTGGGATTTGTTAGGGCGATTGATTAAGTCTTTTTTGCTGTCGTAAAAATTGTTGATGATATACCCCGATGCGATGGTTAGTCCGGAAACAATCACTATGATAAACAAGTTGAAATCAAGTAGAACATCGAGTGCTCTTTTTTCGGGAGCCAAAATGAATATGGCCGATAAATATTGGGCTAAGGCAATAACGGGAATATTATAACCGCGCACTACAGAAAACATACTGATGATTTTCAGTAAGGTGTGTTTGGTTTTTCGGCTTAACATTTAAAAGAGATTAAAATTGGTAAACCACTTCCAATTTGTAATCTTTCAGGGATTTTTTTGCCTTTTCTAAATCTTCGGTGAAGCCTAGTATATAACCGCCGCCGCCGGAACCGCAAAGTTTTAGATAGTAATCATTAGTGTCAATACCACGTTGCCAAACACCGTGAAATTGTTCCGGAATCATCGGTTTGAAATTGTTCAAGACTACTTTAGACAGTTGTTTGGTATTGGCAAACAAAGATTTCATATCGCCGCCAAGGAAATTTTCTACACAAGCATCGGTATATTTGATGAATTGGGATTTCAGCATTTTTCGGAAACCTTCTTCTTTTAGGTTTTCCATGAAGATATTCACCATGGGAGCGGTTTCACCAACGATTCCTGAGTCTAACAAAAACACAGCGCCTTTTCCGTTAGCACTTTGTGACGGAATGCCGGTCGCTTCGATATTGTCTTTAGAATTGATTAAAATCGGAATGCTCAAATAGCTGTTTAAAGGATCAAGACCAGAGCTTTTTCCGTGGAAGGCAGCTTCCATTTGGGAAAAAATAGTTTTGAGTTGCAATAATTTTTCGCGGGTTAGGTTTTCTAAAACCGTGATTTTATCATTGGCATATTTGTCGTAAATCGCTGCAACCAAAGCACCGCTGCTTCCAACACCATAGCCTTGCGGAATACTGGAATCGAAATACATGCCGCGTTCTACATCGGTTTTTAGAACGGCTAAGTTGAAAGTCACTAATTCAGGTTGGTCTTTTTGGAGTTGCTCCAAATAGGTTACAAAACGACGCAAACTCGCATTAGATTTAATAGCTTCTTCAGAAGGATTTTCGTCCACTTTCAAAGCGCCGTTGTAAAAGTTATAGGGAATGGATAAACCTTTAGAATCCTTTATAATTCCGTATTCTCCGAAGAGAAGAATCTTTGAGTAAAATAATGGTCCTTTCATATGTTTTAATTATCAATT
>JBDLVY010000107.1:0-13601 GCA_039804545.1 Bacteroidota bacterium
ATAAATTAAGTAGTTTAGGCACGCTCCTATTTTCCATCTTTATACTATTTTTTAATAATCTTAAATGTCTTAATGTTTTTATTTCCTTTTATAACGTTCAAATAGTATGTAGCAGAAGGAAATTTTTCGAGCGAAACAAGGGTTATATTATCTAAAATCACTCCGTTAGACAATACCCGTCCATTAATGTCTATCAAAGAAAATGAAAAATCAACCAATTCATATTTCTCAATTTTAAGATGAATGTAATTCGATGTCGGATTGGGATATACTCTTGTCAAATTGATGCTTGATACTTCGGGCAAACCCAACTCAACACTAATTTCAATAGGTTGTTGTACACCTTGAGCAACAGAACCGTTGGTTCCTGTATTAGTGGTAAATACCAATTGTCCGATTGAATAGCTTACTGATCCACCAACACTTTCGGAACTCGTGCCCGAAGACAAAACTGTATTTTGAGACTGGCTAAAACCAAATACAAACAACGATAAAAATAAATATAAGGCTTTTCCCATATCATTAATAGAATTTAGAAACAACCAAGGCAATTGCATCTCAATAAAGATAAAGAGAAAAGCCTAAAAAACTTTATTTTTTCATGAAATTATTAATGAAACTATTGATGTTACAGCTTTTACTTTTGAGTTACCCTTGACAAAAAGTAAACATTACTCCTCGTAAGCTTCCATTTCTTTATCATAAAATTCTCCGGCGAGTGTAATTAAATGCTCCATTTCAGCTTCCAACTCCGTTTCGTCTTCGCCTTCTAGATCTTCCATAAACTCAACTTCATCGTCTTTTAAATTGATGATAAAGCGAGGAAAATCAAGGTGAATGACAAAAATATCATCCGGGTAATCGGAGTTATCTGCTAGTACGAATTTTGGTAATTCCATTTTTGAATAATGAATTATAAGTTATGAATTTTGCTTCAATAACTTTTTGGTTAAATAGTGAAAACGAAGATACAAAAATAATGCTGCGGCTGTTAATCCGGCTAATAATCCAATCCAAACACCTACCGCACCTAAATCGGTTTTCAGGCCTAAATAATAAGAGATGGGAAACCCAACAACCCAATAAGCCACAAAAGTAATATACATTGGAATTTTAACATCTTGCAAACCGCGTAAGGCACCAAGAACCACGACTTGTATGCCATCTGAAATTTGGAAAACTGCGGCTACCAACAATAATTTGGCCGAAATAGCAATCACTTCGGCATTGTCTAATAACTGCATTTTATTGTCCATATTTAAAAACAAATAAGGCAAAATTTGGTGCAAAGCCACAAACATTACAGCAAATAGTATTTCAATAATAATGGCCAATAAAAAAATAGAACGCGCCACAACAATCAACTGTTTGTAATCGTTCAATCCTTTTTGGTTACTGATTCTAATCATTGATACTACGCTCAATCCCATAGCGACCATAAACGTCATTGACGCCAAACTCAACGCAATCTGATTTGCGGCCTGACTTGTTTTGCCAATGGTTCCGCACAACCAAATCGCAGCCGTGAATAAGACTACTTCAAACAACATTTGCATCGCTGAAGGCAACCCTAAATTAACTATCTTTTTAACCGTAGCTTTCTTGATTTCTTTAAAACTAAAGTCTTGAAAATAGGGTTTCAACTTTTCTTTTCGGGATAAAATCAGGTGCATGAAAACCACCATCGCAATTCGCGAAATCACAGTTCCCAATGCCGCACCAATGATGCCCATTTTAGGAAAAAACCAAATCCCGTAAATCAAAAGATAATTGATGATAACGTGTAAAATATTCGCCATCACTATAGCATACATCGAGATTTTCGTCATTGATAAACCATCGGCAAATTGTTTATAGCCTTGGTAAATAATTAACGGCACCAAGGAAAACGCAACCCAATCTACAAATGGCTTGGCCAAGGCTATAACTTCTTTAGGTTGGTGCAACAATTCCATAATCGGCTTTGCCAAAACCACCAAAAAGAACAACATAAAACCCAAAACAATACACAACAATAGTCCGTGGTGAAAAGCCGAACGGATTTTGCCGGTGTCTTTTTCTGCATCTGCTTCGGCTACTATGGGTGTGATTGCGGTCGAAAATCCAATCCCCAATGACATCGCTACAAAAATCAAACTATTCCCTAAAGAAACAGCCGCCAATTCGGTACTGCCGAGTTTTCCCACCATAATATTATCGACTATACCAATCAAGGTATGTCCAAGCATACCCAAAATAACCGGGTAGGCCAATCTTAAATTATACGAGAACTCTTTGGTATATTGGGCTAAATTCACTTTGCAATTTTTAAGTGTGCAAAGATATAACGTTTTATCCTTTCAATTGCTCACGATAAACGCCAATATTGGCTTTTACTTTTGGGTCTAATTCAGGTTCAGTAATATCCGTTAACTTTTCTATTGCTTCCCAAATCGTTTGTGCCACAATATAACGCGCTATGCCTTTGTCATCGGCCGGAATCACATACCAAGGCGCATGGTCTTGGTTGGTATTGTTAATCGCGTCTTCGTAGTATTTCATATAGTCATCCCAACGTTCGCGTTCTTTCAAATCGCCGGTCGAGAATTTCCAATTGTCTTCCGGATTTTCTAAGCGTTTCAACAAACGTAGCCTTTGCTCCTCTTTGCTCATGTGGAAATAAAACTTCAAAACCGTCGTGCCGTTTTGCGCAATGTGCTTTTCAAAATTATTGATTTGCGCCATGCGATTTTCCCAAAACTGCGGCGTAATGTCTTCTACTTTTTCAATTCCGGGTAAATTTTCAAACAAAATATATTCCGGATGTACGCGTGTCACCAACACATTTTCATAATGCGTGCGATTGAACACCGCAAACTTCCCTTTTTCGGGCAAAGCCAAATAATGACGCCACAAATAATCGTGCTCCAACTCGGTTGAATTGGGCGTCTTAAAACTGTGAATCATCACGCCACGGGGATTAAATTCCTTAAACACTTCTCGTATCAAACTGTCTTTTCCGCTGGTATCCATGCCTTGCAAACAAATCAAAAACGCATGTCGGTTGTGCGCATACATCGCATCTTGCTTCTTACTCAACTTCACTTGCACTTTATCCAAAGCCAATTCTTCTTCCGCCTTATCCATGTCAATGTTCAATCGAGTCGGTAATTTTGACAACTCAATTTTGCCTTTCACTCTAAAATCTTCAGGATTGATGTTTTTCATAATGCCAATGTTTATATTTGTAGAAGCTTATCCCGCTGTTCGCTATATCTTTTCCTCTCGAAAAAAACGAGAGAAAAAGGATGCCGCTTCCATCGGGGCTATTGTAACTGCTAACTTATGGAAAAAATTCAACTTTCACTACTCTTTAAAATCATCGGAATCGGTTCGGCTTCAGGATTGGTGTATCATGACGACAAACTTTATCTTATTTCAGACAACAGTACTTTTCTTTACGAATACCATATTCCGGCTGAGAAACTCAACAAAATCGCTTTGGTCGAAAACGCCCAAGACAACATTGCCAAAAAAGACAAACCCGATTTTGAAGCCATCGCTATCAAAGGAACTGATTTAATTCTTTTGGGTTCAGGCTCAACTGAAAACCGAAACCTGATTTTTAATTATGCCATTCCAACCGGAAAAATTCAAAAAAATAACATTGGTTTCATTTACCAAAAAATCAAGCAAGAATTCGCCATTGCTGACGAGGAATTGAATATTGAAGGGTTAATCATGCACCAAGACCATATTTATTTCTTCCAAAGAGGCAATGGAATTAAAGGAAAGAATGGCGTGATTTTTAGTAAAGACACACCACAAAACCAACAATTTGAATTTGAACCTATCGATTTGCCTGCAATTAAAAATGTGGCAACAACCTTTACCGACGCGATTTTAGTGGAAGACAAAATCTATTTTTTAGCTTCCGCCGAAGACACAACCTCTACTTATCACGACGGAGAAGTTTTAGGAAGCATCATCGGAAGAATGGATGCCAAGACCTTGAAAGTCGAATTCACCCAACAAATTTCAAGTACCAATAAATTTGAAGGACTCACTTTATACAAACAATCAGCCAACGAAATCGAATTCCTGCTCTGCGAAGACACGGATTCGGAAGTTTTGGAATCTAATATTTATCTTTTAAAACTAATTACGGAACACTAATCACTGAACACTGCCAACTTTTTTTTCCCCTCTTCCCAACCTTTTCAAACCAATAGTACTCTTTACCTATAAAGACACCCATTGTGATCAACGAAACACTCATATTAGCCTGTAAAAAAATGCAACGCGATGCGCAGCGGCAAGTATATGAATACCTGTCACCTAAGTTGTACCGAACGTTCAAACGCTATTTAAAAAAGGAAGAAGAAATTGAAGAAGTATTGGCCGATGCTTTTTACACCATTTTCACCAAACTAGATCAATTGAAAGAAGTAGGCGCTTTTGAAGCTTGGGCCAGAAAAATAACCGTCAACCAATGTTTGTTACAATTGAAACGCAATGTGAATTTCAATTTGTACTTAGAGGAAACGGCATTCAGCATTCAGCCTCAAAGTCCACAAGAAACGCCTTTAGAAGAAGAAGATTTGCTCAACTTGCTCAACTTGATTCCCGAAGGTTGTAAAACCATCTTCAACCTTTTTGTTATTGAAGGCTACGGCCACAAAGAAATTGCGGCTATGCTCAACATTTCTGAAGGCACATCAAAATCACAATTGAATGCAGCGAAGACCAAATTAAAAGATTTAGTCAATAATCTTTATTATCAAAAAGCAAAGTAATCATGGAAAATCAGGATATTTTTAACCAATTCAAAAAAGCCGCCGACAACGCAGAGTCGCCCGATTTTGCTTCGATGGAAAAAGTCTGGCACCGTGTGGAGGAAAAACTCGATAAAAAAGAGTTGAAACAAGAAACCCAACTCTGGAAAAAATGGGCGGTAGCGGCTTCAATTTTATTAGGTATTTCTATTGGTTACCAATTTTTAAAAGAGAACCAACCAACAATTAAAACTAATCAAATCATTGTCCAAAAAGACACCATTCAAAAAACAACAACCCCAAATAATAACGCCGTAGTTTCGGCTGAACCAATTAATCCGGCAATTAAAGAAGAAGCCGAAGAAATTTTGGAAAAACAAATTTTTGCTGCACCACAAGTTGTCGCTATCGAAGAAGCAAAACCAGCTGATGAAGTATTCAAATTTGATACTGTTTCAAAAGGTGAAAAATCACTTTCAAATGTTGCTTCTGTTAATAATTACGGTTATATCGGAAGGAATAAATTTGAAACTAATGAAGCAAAATCAAAAGACTTGGAACTTTTTATTGCCAAAGAAAATAAAGTGTCCAATACCAAAAAAGAAAAACCTCTTTTGGTTTTTGATGACAAAGTAGCCAACAAACAAAGTGTGAAAGAAGTAGAAATGGATGACATTGAATCTATCGTCGAACTTCCCGATCCTCTGTATATTATTAATGGGGTGGAATACACCGAACAAGAATTATTCGGGCCCAATCCAACCAGTCCTTATACGCCGTTAAGCGAGCAAGACATCGATTCCATTTCCATACTGCAGGATGAAAAGGCGATTTCTATTTACGGTCAAAAAGGCAAAAAAGGCATCGTCATTATCTCAACCAAAAACGGAAAACCGGCGGCCAAAAAACACAAATAAATCAGTCTAACCTTTTAAAATCCAACGTCATGAAAAATTTCAAAAAGTTTTCATTAGGCATTGCTATGCTTATAAGTTTCCTAACCTTTGGCCAAGACCCGAGCGCAAGCGAATTGGCAAAGCAAAAAACCATTACTGGTATCGTATCAGACCAAAGCGGTCCGCTTCCCGGAGCCAATGTTGTTATCAAAGGAACTACCCGCAGTACACAAACCAACTTCGACGGGAAATATTCCATCTCGGGTAAAATTGGTGAAATATTGGTATTCAGCTTTACAGGCTATAATTCATCACAAGTAACTATTGGCAGTTCAAATGTCATCAACATAACGCTTACCGGCAGTGTGAATTTGAGTGAAGTGGTCATCGATGGCTATCGCTCGACTCCAAAAAGAAAATCGAGCGTGGCACAAACAACGGTTGTTTCAGGAAAAACAATAACTAATCAGTCAAATAAAGGCTATCTACAATCCATACAAGGACAAGTTCCCGGTTTGCAAATCAGTCATGTTTCCGGAAATCCCGGCGGAACTAAAGTCTTAATTCGCGGTGTTTCATCACTCAACACAAACACAAAACCTTTGTATATTGTTGACGGCGTTCCGGTGAAAGAGGAAGATTTTAAAAGCATCAACCCAAATGACATCAATACCGTTAATGTGTTAAAAGACAGTGCTGCTAGTTCTTTATACGGCAATAGAGCTAATAACGGTGCGATAGTAGTGCAAACCAAAACCGGAGTGCAACAAAACTTGTCTGATAAGGAACTGAAAAAAAGAATCAAAGAAATCGACAAAACCACTACGCCAATAGTAATTGAACCTAACAATGAAGACTATGAAAGCTTTGTAGAAAACCCATTTGAAAGTCCGAAATCAGCACCGTTGTCAACTTTTTCTATTGATGTAGACAATGCTTCATACACCAATGTGCGTCGCTTCATCAATAACGGACAAACCGTTCCAAAAGATGCCGTTCGAGTAGAAGAAATGGTGAATTTTTTCAAATACCAATACCCACAACCTACAGGAGAACATCCGTTTTCAATTAATACCGAATACAGTGAATGTCCATGGAATGTAAAAAACAAATTGGTTCGCATTGGTTTACAAGGCAAAAATATTCCAACTGATAATTTGCCGGCTTCCAATTTGGTTTTTCTAATTGACGTTTCGGGTTCAATGAGTGATATCAACAAATTGCCTTTGGTCAAAGAATCTTTGAAAGTATTGGTGGCCCAATTAAGAGAAGAAGATAAAATAGCAATGGTCGTTTATGCCGGTGCTGCAGGTTTGGTTTTACCGCCAACTTCCGGAAGTGAAAAGCAAACTATTATTGATGCTTTAGACAAACTACAATCCGGTGGAAGTACGGCTGGTGGTGCCGGAATTCAACTGGCCTACAAAACGGCTGAGGAACATTTTATCAAAGGCGGAAACAACAGAGTAATCTTGGCTACAGACGGCGATTTTAATGTGGGTGCCTCTTCAGATGCTGACATGCAAACCTTGATTGAGGAAAAAAGAAAATCGGGTGTTTTCCTGACTTGTTTGGGGTATGGCATGGGCAATTACAAAGACAGCAAATTAGAAACTATAGCCGACAAAGGCAACGGAAATTACGCCTACATCGACAATATTCAAGAAGCCAATCGCTTTTTGGGCAAAGAATTCAAAGGTTCGATGTTTGCTATCGCGAAAGATGTTAAAATCCAAATTGAATTCAATCCGGCGCATGTGAAAGCTTATCGATTGATTGGCTACGAAAACCGGAAACTGCGTCCGGAAGATTTTAAAAATGACGCCATTGATGCCGGAGAATTGGGCAGCGGACATACGGTAACCGCTTTATACGAAATCATTCCGACTGATACTAAAAGTGATTTCTTTGTGGAAACCGATGAGTTAAAATACACCAAAGTAGAAGCTTCTAAAACCAAGTTCAATGACGAATTGGCCACGATAAAATTCCGCTACAAAAAACCCGATGGCAGTAAAAGTATCGAGATGGTTCAAGTGATTGACAACAAAGTCAATGCATTGGAAACAGCTTCGAGCGGATTCAAGTTCAGTGCCGCTGTGGCTTGGTTTGGGTTGAAACTTAGAGATTCTAAATTGGTGACCAACAAGTCTTCTGCGGAAATTAAAAAATTAGCCAAAGAAGGTTTGGCCTATGATGAAGACGGTTATAAAGCAGAGTTTATTCGCTTAGTTGAAGCGGTGCAATAGTTTGTTAAGTTGGGTGTTTTTTTGATTGAAGAAGAAACCCTGTTTAGATGTACACGAACAGGGTTTCGATTCAATTATACTAATTCCGAGAAAAATTCGTTTAC
Source organism: Bacteroidota bacterium (assembly GCA_039804545.1). Lineage (GTDB taxonomy): Bacteria > Bacteroidota > Bacteroidia > Flavobacteriales > Flavobacteriaceae > Flavobacterium. The sequence continues at coordinate 8,004 of JBDLVY010000107.1, forward strand.
TGTTAATCAATCCTAATTTATTTCCCATGAAAAAAATCTTTTTACTGGCCATGTTTTTTATTTCTATCACAGCATTCAGCCAAGAAAAAAACTTTATCGACCAACCTTATCTTGAAGTACAAGGCAAAGCCGATACATTAGTCACGCCTAACCGAATTTACATTGATGTTTTGATTTCTGAAAAAGACACCAAAGGCAAAAAATCTGTAGAAGAACTCGAAGTTGAAATGCTTGCCAAACTCAAATCATTAGGCATCGATACCGAAAAAAATGTAACCATGCAAGACATGATGAGCAACTACAAAAAATTCTTCTTGAAACAAACCGATATACAAAAAGCCAAATCATACTCGATTTTGGTTTACGATGCTAAAACCACCGCTAAAGTTTTTATTGGTTTAGAAGAAATCAACATTTCAAATGTAAACATTGATAAGTTAGAACATTCAGAGTACAAGAAATTACAACTTTTGATGAATACCAAAGCCATGGAAAATGCAAAATCCAATGCATTGAGTTTTACTAAACCTTTAGGACAAAACATTGGAAAAGCAATCTATGTTGGAAACGTAAATAATATTGTCAATGGTCTCGCTGGTTCAGCTGCAGGTATAAGAATAAGAGGTGCAGCTTCTATGATGAAATATGATATGCAAGCCAAAGACTACAGTGCCAACATTGAATTTGAAAAAATAACTATCTCTAGTGAAATTGGCGTTCGCTTTGCCTTTGAATAATATATTGTGGTAATTTGTTAAAGTGAAAGCCCGCCAAGATTATGGAATTTAAGTTTCTTTTTTTAATTACATCAAAAAATTAAACTAATCAACGTTCCTTTTTCTAGCTGGCTTTCTATAGTTATTGAGGCATCAATTTTGTCCGCTAAATTAAGGGCCAATTGCATCCCCATACCCATTCCGATTTCGTTATTGGTCCCTCGTGTAGATTTATAATTATGATTTAAAATTGCAGCAATCATATCGTCAGACATACCAACTCCGCAATCGCAAACCCTTAAAACATTGTCGCGGAAATCAATATTAATTTCTCCATTTTTCGGGGTAAATTTAATAGCATTACTAATCATACTTCGAGCTATAATGGTCACAATTTCCCTATCTGATATTAAAGTATCTGAACTACTCAATGCCAAATTTATTGTAATTTTTTTTGATTTATAATCGTTTTTATAAATGCTTAAAATAGTAAGGACAATTGACTCGATATTTATAGTAACTTTATTTATCTGAATAGAATTGAAATTAGATTTCGACCAATTCAAGGTTGTTTCCAGCATGTCTAAAACTTCTGTAGACTGTTTGTTAATCTTCTCAACAAATGTGGCAAAATCGTGTTGAGACATATTATTTTTCATAGCTATTGAAGATATTGATGTCAAGTTTTGCAAAGGAGTTCTTAAATCATGCCCTAATACCGATAACATTCGATCATTATTGCTATTAATGTTTTTTAATTCTTGTTGCAAAGTGATTTCTTTATCAATATCAACAAAAGCAACCACATGTAATTTATCAACTACTGATGCTTTGATTTCATACCATCTTTTAATTCCGTTTTTACAAGTAACTTGAGATTTCATCTTCACAAAAACCTTTCCTTCTTGTTTTGAATTAATTTCCTCTTGATTCCACGCACGAATGACACCTTTTTTATAAGTCTCATCGGGATAAGCGTAATCATACCAAGTTTCTATAGTCGGAATTTCTTCTAATGTATAACCGATTTCCTCTGAAAATTTTTCATTTAAAAAGGTATTAAAGTGAATACCATTGATAACTTCAGCAATAATAAATGGATAAGGTAAAAAATCAGCTACCTTATGAAGTTCAAATCTGGATATTCGCAATTCATTTCTATCTTGATCTTTCATAGAATATTATTTAATAATACCAGCAAATTTGTTTTGACTAAGGTAATTAAATTATTTTTCTATCTCGCGCAAACTTTCCATCTTTTTATGAGCCAAGAACCCTTTGATATCTTCAAAATGTTCTTTGACTCTTTTGTTTCCAAATTCAAATACTTTTTCGGCCAAACCGTCTAAGAAATCACGGTCGTGAGACACTAGAATTAAAGTACCGTCAAAGTCTTTCAAAGCGTCTTTGATGATGTCTTTGGTTTTCATATCCAAGTGATTAGAAGGCTCATCGAGAATGAGCAAATTGACCGGTTCCAACAACAATTTGATCATGGCCAAACGCGTTTTTTCTCCACCAGAAAGCACTTTGACTTTCTTTTGAATATCATCACCATGGAACATAAAAGCGCCTAAAATATTTTTGATTTGGGTTCGTACTTCGCCTACCGCAATATTGTCTATCGTTTCAAAAATGGTGGCATTTTCATCTAATAGTGAGGCTTGGTTTTGGGCAAAGTAACCAATTTGTGCATTGTGTCCAACCTCAACATTACCGCCATTAATCTCAATTTCTTTCATAATCGCTTTGATCATGGTCGATTTTCCTTCGCCGTTTTTCCCGACGAAAGCTACTTTTTGACCGCGTTCAATCACCATATTGGCATCTTTAAAAATCAATTTGTCGCCATAGGATTTCTCTAAATCACGAACAATTACAGGATATTGTCCGGAACGAACTGAAGGTGGAAATTTCAACTTTAAGGCCGAATTATCAACTTCATCCACTTCTATCGGAACAATTTTTTCCAACATTCTAACACGGGATTGCACTGCGTCTGTTTTTGAAAAAGTACCACGGAAACGCTCAATAAAAGCTTGGTTATCGGCAATGAATTTCTGTTGCTCGTCGTAAGCTTTTTGTTGGTGCACACGACGGTCTTTGCGCAATTCTAAATAATGAGAATATTTGGCTTTGTAATCGTAAATTCTTCCCATCGTTACTTCAATAGTACGATTGGTAATATTATCTACAAAAGCCCTGTCGTGAGAAATCACCATTACTGCTTTTGCCTGATTGATTAAAAAATCCTCCAACCACTGAATACTGTCCATGTCCAAGTGGTTTGTCGGCTCATCTAATAAAATCAAATCGGGTTGTTTCAAAAGAATTTTAGCCAACTCGATGCGCATTCTCCAACCTCCGGAGAATTCAGATGTTGGCCGATTAAAATCTTCTCTTTCAAAGCCTAATCCTTTCAACACCTTTTCTACTTCTGCTTCGTAGTTGACTTCTTCAATCGAATAATATTTTTCACTCAACTCAGAAACGCGTTCAATCAGCTTCATATAGTCATCGCTTTCATAATCGGTGCGAATGGTTAATTGCTCATTGATTTCATCAATTTCTGCCTTCATTTTGAAAACTTCGGCAAATGCTTTCGAGGCTTCTTCCATCACCGTACAATCATTGGCTGACAATAAATGCTGCGGCAAATAAGCTATAACCGCTTCTTTCGGAGCAGAAATCGCACCACGAGTTGGTTTATTTTCACCAGCAACAATTTTTAAAAGGGTAGATTTCCCTGCACCGTTTTTACCCATTAAGGCAATTTTGTCGGTTTCATTGATGGCAAAAGTTACTTCACTGAATAAAGTAGTACCGCCAAATTCAACGGCTATATCGTTAACTGTAATCATTGTTATTTAGTTAGATGTAAGATGTTGGAAGTTGGATGACTTCAACTGTCTGATTTTTTTGAAGGTGCAAAGATAGGTTAATTTGAAAATGAAACAATTTGAAGATTTAAAAATCTAAAAAGTTAATAACAAAAACGTTGTATTTCATCACAAACGAAGTCTGACAAAACTTAATGTGTATTTTTGTTAAGTGTAACCAATGATTTCAACTATGCCGTTATTCGACTATAGTTTTCTGAGTAAAATTTTACCCAAAGCCAAAATTGAAAAAGGTTTTCATAAAAGTAAAAAAACCTATCTCAAAAGGGTTCGCTTGGCTACATCCTTGCTTTTCTTTGGCATGGGTTTTTGTTTTTCTACTTGGGCTAGTCGTATTCCGGATATCAAATCGACTTTACAATTGAGCGAAGCCGCATTGGGCACTTTACTTTTTGCCATGCCGATTGGACAACTATTTGCGATGCCTTTTTCGGGAAAAGTGGTGACCAAATACGGGAGCAGGAATCTCTCCTTTTTAGGTTTGTTTCTGTATGCTGCTTGTTTACCGCTTATTGGTTTGTCTACCGAAAAATGGCACTTGGCCGTAGCGTTATTTTTGTTTGGTTTGTTTGGGAATTTTTGCAACATCGCCGTCAATACCCAAGGCGTTTATACCCAACAGTTATTTGACAAACCTATCATGGGTTCGTTTCACGGTTCGTGGAGTTTAGCCGGATTCAGTGGTGCTTTGATGGGATTGGTTATGCTAGCTTTTCAAATAAATCCGCTGCAACATTTTGGCATTGCTTTGGCCATCGTCATTGGCATTATTTTACTCAATACTAAGTACATCATCAAATCAAAATCGAAGCAAGAAACCGAAAAATCAAACTATTCTTTTTGGAAAAATCCAGATAAAACCTTGTTGTGGTTAGGCATCATCTGTTTTTGTGGCATGGCCAGCGAAGGCATTATGTTTGATTGGAGCGGCGTGTATTTCAAAGAAATCATAAAAGCGCCGGGCGCATTGGTGGTTTTGGGATATACTAGCTTTATGATTAGTATGGCTTCGGGGCGATTTTTGAGTGATATTTTAGTGGCAAAATATGGGGCTAAAAAAGTACTGTTCGTTAGTGGCTTGGTAATTTCGAGTGGTTTGTATTTGGCAGTTTTATTGCCTTATTTGTTTCCGTGTACGATAGCTTTTATGTTGGTGGGATTTGGCGTTTCTAATGTGGTGCCGATTATTTTTAACCTAGCCGGAAACAATGAGAATATCCCAACCGGTATAGCTTTAACGATAGTAACGAGTATCAGTTTCTTAGGATTTTTGATTGGGCCGCCGTTAATTGGTTTTATCGCCGAGTTGACGAATTTGAAATACTCCTTCGCTATTATTGGTGTTTTTGGCGTATTTATTTCTTTGTTGGTGACACGATTGAATATTTTTAAATAGTCAAGCTATTCCATGTCAAGTGGTTCATACTTTTCATAAACGGTGTATTCCATTGTGTCTTTATCCAATAAATAGAGCGTTCCGAAATAGCAGCCCAGCAAATAAAAAGAATCTAATTTTCTTTGGGTGCTGATTTTTACTTCAAAATTATTGACAATATCGATGTTATCAAAGGTGATAGAATCTCCTATGTTAGTTCCGGTTTGATATTCCCAAGTACCATTCATTCGTCCGGGTAAAAACAAAAAGCGGTCAAGAACCAAGAGGACCAAAACAAAGAGAAGTATTTCAACCGGTTTTCTCAATTTATATACTCAATCGAAATTCCTCAATCACCGGATTGGCTTTGCCGTAATCAACTTCCTGAATGAATAACTCCACCGGTTTATTCGTTTGAATACTCGGTATAACATTCGCCTGATTATTGTCTCTGATAACCACATTAATATTGGCTTCTTCTAATTTTCCTTTTAAAGTAACAGCGAGAATTTCTTCCCCTGAAAATATTTTTATTAATCCCATTTCTATTAGTTATAAGTTGTGAGTCCGTTTTTACTGAACACTAATTCATGAACACTGACCTCTA
>JBDLVY010000108.1:0-2546 GCA_039804545.1 Bacteroidota bacterium
AGGTAGGTCAATGGATTACTCGTGTTTTGCAAGGTAGAGGTTACACTATTGAGCCCAAAGCCAATGCCATGTTGGTGGCTTTTTTAGGGAATGATTTGAGCCGAATTGCCAATGAGTTAACCAAACTCGAAATTATTTTACCCAAAGGAAGTACGATTACCCCGCATCTTATTGAGGAAAATATAGGATTCAGTAAGGATTTTAATGTATTTGAATTCCGAAAAGCGATAGGAGAAAGAAACCAATTGAAAGCCTACCAAATTGCCAATTATTTTGCCCAAAACAAAAAAGACAACCCAATGGTTGTTGTAAACGCTCAGGTTTTTTCTTTCTTTTCCGCATTACTGCAATTCCATGGGCTTAAAGACAAGTCTCCTGCCAATGCCGCTAAGGTGCTGAGAGTAAGTCCTTTTTTTGTCAATGATTACATCGGTGCTGCCAAGAATTATCCAATGCGAAAAGTCAGTGGAATTGTGGCAATACTACGTGATATCGACGTCAAAAGTAAAGGAGTTGGAGCAGCTAATCTTGAAGATGCTGATTTGTACAAAGAAATGTTGACAGGTATTTTCAGGTAGCCTACACTTTGTTTTGAAACTTTTCTTTGCGTATAATTTCTATCACATAATTTATATTTTTTGTCGATATTTGCCTTTCCAAAAAAATAAATAAATACCACAAATTATGGCAATGAATAAAAACACGGTCCTGGGCTGGGCTACTTTTATAATGATTATAATGGGATTAACCCTTATAGGATTAGGAGTATATCGTTATGCTGATATTGCCGGATGGGGATTTGGTGCGGTTGGAGTTGGTTTTTTAGCCAATGCCTGGGTTTTCAGTTCACTCAAAGGAAGAGTTTAAAATAGTATTCAGTGTTCAGTATGCCGTAAAGCAAATTGACAAAAAATCTAAATAATATAACAATTTAAAAAATTAAAATATGTCAGATGATAAGAAAGTGATTTTCTCGATGCAACGCTTGAGCAAATCCTATCAAGGAAGTGATAAACAAGTATTGAAAAATATCTATTTGAGTTTCTTTTACGGGGCTAAAATTGGTATTCTCGGTTTAAACGGTTCCGGTAAATCTTCATTGTTGAAAATTATTGCCGGAGTAGACAAGAATTACCAAGGCGATGTAGTATTCCAGCCGGGTTATACCGTTGGTTATTTAGAACAAGAGCCTCAATTAGATGAAACCAAAACCGTAATCGAAGTCGTTCGCGAAGGGGTTGCCGAAACCATGGCAATCCTTGATGAATTCAACAAAATCAACGATATGTTTGGTTTGCCGGAAGTTTATGAAGATGCCGATAAGATGCAAAAGTTAATGGACAGGCAAGCTGATCTTCAGGACAAAATTGATGCTGCAGGCGCTTGGGAAATTGACAATAAGTTAGAGGTAGCGATGGATGCTTTAAGAACTCCGGAAGGTGATGCTCCAATCAAACATTTATCTGGTGGAGAAAAACGCCGTGTGGCTTTGTGTCGTTTGTTGTTGCAACAACCTGATGTATTGTTGTTAGATGAGCCAACCAACCATTTAGATGCAGAAAGTGTACTTTGGTTAGAACAACATTTGGCCCAATATGCAGGAACTGTAATTGCTGTAACCCACGATAGATACTTCTTGGATAATGTAGCCGGATGGATTTTGGAACTCGATAGGGGTGAAGGAATTCCATGGAAAGGAAATTATTCTTCTTGGTTAGATCAAAAATCTAAACGTATGGAACAAGAAGAGAAAATAGCTTCCAAACGCAGAAAGACTTTAGAGCGAGAGTTGGATTGGGTTCGCCAAGGGGCCAAAGGACGTCAGACCAAGCAAAAAGCACGTTTGCAAAATTATGATAAGCTCTTAAACGAAGACCAAAAAGAATTGGATGAAAAATTGGAAATCTACATTCCGAATGGACCGAGATTAGGGACTAACGTGATTGAAGCCAAAGGTGTTGCCAAAGCTTTTGGGGATAAATTATTGTATGATAACCTAAACTTCACTTTGCCACAAGCGGGAATCGTTGGTATTATAGGTCCTAATGGTGCGGGTAAGTCGACTATTTTCAGAATGATTATGGGGGAAGAACAATCGGATGCCGGTGAGTTTACAATAGGCGATACTGTAAAGATTGCCTATGTTGACCAATCGCATTCCAATATTGACCCTAATAAATCTATTTGGGAAAACTTCTGTGACGGTCAAGAGTTAATTTTGATGGGCGGAAGACAAGTAAATTCAAGGGCTTATTTGTCTCGTTTTAATTTCGGCGGAAGTGACCAAAACAAGAAAGTAGCCTCATTATCAGGTGGTGAGCGTAACCGATTACATTTGGCAATGACTTTGAAAGAAGAAGGAAACGTATTGTTGTTAGATGAGCCAACGAATGATTTAGATATCAATACACTTCGTGCCTTAGAAGAAGGTTTGGAGAATTTCGCAGGTTGTGCGGTGGTTATTAGTCACGACAGATGGTTCTTGGATAGAATTTGTACTCACATTTTGGCATTTGAAGGCAATTCTGAAGTTTACTATTTTGAAG
>JBDLVY010000109.1:0-3059 GCA_039804545.1 Bacteroidota bacterium
TCTTTAACGTTGAAAGCTTCCCAAAGCATGGCTTGTTCATCGTCACTTTTTTCCGGAAGAGGAAAATCGTTTAACACATAACACTGGCAAGAAGCGCACATCGCCATACCTCCACAAATTCCTATGGTTCCTTCGGGGGCTAATTCATAGGCACGAACGAGTTCCATGATATTCATATTCATATCAGTTGGTGCCTGCACTTCGTGACTGATGCCTTCGCGATCTGTTATGGTTATGGTTACGTCGTTTGCCATGTTATTCTATCGATTTTACTACTGCTTTCTCTGCTTCTTTTCTTGTACCATCAAATCCGTCAACACCGGAAACTGTGGTATATTTCAAGACATATTTTTTGCCTGGGTTTAAACGCTGGTATACACTTTGGCACATTAAAGTAGCTTCGTGGAAACCACAAAGAATTAACTTTAATTTACCCGGATAAATATTAACATCACCAATAGCGTATATGCCTTCTATGTTGGTTTGATAATCTAAAGCATTGTTGACTTTGATGGCGTTTTTTTCTATTTCCAATCCCCAATTAGCGATAGGTCCTAGTTTTGGAGTTAAACCGAAAAGCGGAATGAAATAATCAGTGACTACGTTCATACTAGAACCATTGACTTCGATATCAACCGATTCTAATCGATCCGAACCTTGAAATCCGACAACTTCTCCCGGTGTAATAAGTTTGATTTTTCCGTTCGATTTTAATTCTTGTACTTTTTCCACAGAATCTAATGCCCCACGGAATTCGTTTCGACGGTGTACCAAAGTTACTGAAGCGGCCACATCAGAAAGAAAAATACTCCAATCTAAAGCAGAATCTCCACCGCCAGAAATCACGATGTTTTTCCCTCTGTACTTTTCCGGATCTTTGACGAAATAGTCAACGCCACGGTCTTCTTTTTCGTAAAACTCTATGTCTTTTAAAATAGGTTTTCTGGGTTCGAATGTTCCCAAACCACCAGCAATAGCAATGGCTTTCGCCAAATGCTTTGTTCCTTCATTCGTAGTTACGATAAAACTGCCGTCTTCCAGTTTTTCAATGGTTTCGGCGGTTTCCCCTAAGGTAAATCCGGGTTGGAATTGTTTGATTTGCTCCATTAAATTGGTTACCAAATCACCGGCCAATACTTCGGGATAACCGGGAATATCGTAGATAGGTTTTTTGGGGTATAATTCTGCTAATTGTCCACCGGGTTGTGGCAAAGCGTCAATAATGTGGCATTTAAGTTTTAATAATCCAGCTTCGAAGACAGCGAAAAGTCCGGTTGGTCCGGCTCCGATTATCAATATATCTGTTTCAATCATTTTTTAAGGTTCTGAGGTTCTGAGGTTCTAAGGCGCTAAGGTCTTTAAACCGGAACTTTTATTTTATGATTTTTATCATTAATGTGAAGTTGCGTTAGGGATAGTAGTGGAAATCCTTTTTAGGATTGTCAAATCCTGAAAAGATTGCAACGGATAGCCCGATCTCGTCTTTCGGACGAGATAACGCCCAACTAAACTACGTTCTCTACCGTTTCGATTTGTGGCGCGTACTTTTTGATTGTTGTTTCCACACCGGCTTTCATCGTGCTCATGCTTAAACTACATGAAGTACATGCGCCTTGAAGACGCACTTTTACATGCTTCTCCTCTTCTATGGAAACCAAACTGATATCGCCGCCATCGGAATTCAGAAATGGTCTGATTTCGTTGAGGGCTTTTTCGATGTTTAAAATCAATTCTTCGTTAGTCATAATTTTTCGATTTGAAGATTTGAGGATTTGAAGATTTGAAGATGAAAAACCATTTCCAAATTTTCAAATTTTCAAATTAATTTCATTTTTTATTTACGGCAGAACAACCTGCCATGGTGGTTATTTTTATCGCTTCGGTTGGTGGTAAATCATTGTTTCTGTTTACCGTTTCCTGCACTACATTTCGGGTGATTTCTTCAAAAACCCTCTCAATTACTGAAGCCGTTTGCAAAGCTGCCGGACGACCGTAATCACCGGCTTCGCGTATGCTTTGTACCAATGGCACTTCCCCTAAAAATGGCACTTGTAAATCGGCTGCTAAGTTTTTAGCGCCTTCTTTTCCGAAGATGTAATATTTATTGTTAGGCAATTCTTCCGGTGTGAAGTAAGCCATATTTTCTATGATTCCCAATACCGGAACGTTGATGCTGTCTGACAAGAACATTGACACTCCTTTTTTGGCATCTGCCAAAGCTACGGCTTGCGGTGTACTCACTACAACAGCGCCGGTGATTGGCAACGATTGCATGATAGACAAGTGAATATCGCCTGTTCCTGGTGGTAAATCGATTAACATGAAATCTAATTCGCCCCAAGCGGCATCAAATATCATTTGGTTCAACGCTTTAGAAGCCATTGGTCCACGCCAAATTACAGCCTGACTCGGAGCTGTAAAGAATCCGATAGAAAGCAATTTGATTTCGTAGCTTTCAACGGGTTTCATTTTTGATTTGCCGTCAACTTCAATCGAGATGGGCTTTTCGTTTTCTACGTCGAACATTATCGGCATTGATGGTCCGTAAATATCGGCATCTAAGATTCCGACTTTGAATCCCATTTTGGCTAAAGTCACTGCTAAATTTGCGGTCACTGTTGATTTTCCAACGCCACCTTTACCTGAAGCTACGGCAATAATATTGCTGATGCCCGGAATGGCTTTGCCTTTAATTTCGTTCGGATTTTGAGTTGGTGTTTCTACCTTAATATTGACTTTAACATCAGCATCAGGAGAGAATTTTTCGTGGATTAATTTTTTAATATCGTCTTCCGCACGTTTTTTGATGTGCATGGCCGGTGTTGAGATTACTAAATCGACTACGACTTCGTTGCCGAAAGTCAGTACGTTTTTAACGGCACCGCTTTCCACCATATTTTTTCCTTCGCCTGCAATAGTAATGGTTTCTAAAGCTGCTAAGATTTCTTTTCTATCTAGTTTCATTTCAAATTGTAATTAAGCATTTCAGTTCCTTTTATTTAAACTGAATTTAGATTACAAAGATAGTTTGAAAATAGTTAAAAGGGAAAAGGGAAAAG
>JBDLVY010000110.1:0-7859 GCA_039804545.1 Bacteroidota bacterium
TATAAACAATTATCGAAAAGCTTACGCATCAATCATTTTAGATATTGAAGTTAATTCCCAAAACAATATTCCTGCCCATATTGGGTATGCCATCAGCTTTTAGTCTTGACAGATGAGAAACATAAGCTTTGTCAAAAACATTATTGGCATTTAAATTCAAGTTGAAAATAGTTTTGTTTAATACAATCTTTCCACCCAAACTCAAATTCACTAAAGTGTAGTCATTGGTTTTTGTTTCAAATTCGCCGGTATTATTTTGGTCGAAAACGCTTTCAATATTTAAGGTTGCAAAACCTTCTTTCCACCAGTTTTTGATTTCAAATTCACCACGGAAAGTGTTATTCCACTTGTTGGCCGGAATTAAAGGTAAATAATCCCCATTATCCTTTTCGCCAATTACAGTTTCAAAACTACTGTACAAATGCAGCCAATCTAAAGGATGCGGATGGAAGTGAATACCGGTTTCTCCACCGTATAAACGAGCATTAGCTTGAACGTAATCATAAACATTATTGCCGTCAATCACGTTGCCATTAGGCGAAATAAAGATGAAATCATTTATGTGGTTGTAAAATCCATTGACAAACAATTCAAAGTGCGAGCTTTTGTATTCCAAATTCAAATCGGTTTGTACATTTTGCTCGTTTTTTAAATTGGCATTTCCTATTTCGTAGCGATTACTGCCTTCATGTACACCATTTGATGTCAATTCGGCCAAATTTGGTGCTCGAAAACCAGAAGCAACATTCAATCGTAGGATGAAGTCTTTAGCCAAATCGGTTTTGTAACCCAAAGAAGCATTGAAACTATCGAAGCTTTTGTCTATCCCTTGAAAATATCCTTCTTCACCAACAATGCCATGGTTTTCGGTAGTGACATTTCGGTTGTCAAATCGCAATCCGGCCTGAATCACATTTTTATTCCATTCATAATTAGCCGTTCCAAAAACGCCAAAATCATTGGTTACCGCATTCGGAATCAACAATTCTTCCCCAAAATTACTATTGGTTTGATTCATCCCTTGAACACCAAAAATGGTTTCTATTTTGCCCATTTTAGGCAAGTAATATTTAACATCATAGTTCAAAGTCTGCAATTCCATATGCAAAACCGCTACATTGCTGTCTTCAAATTCGCTTCGGTCATTGAAAATGTAACCTAAGTCGGCATCCAATTTCGAGTTTTTAAAATAAATTGTATTGTGCAAACTCAAGATGTGATTGTCAACACCTTGTCTGGGATACAATAGGTCTCTTTCAGTTGATTGTTGGGCGATTCCTTCTTCGGGAATGCCTAAATTCAATTTGTTGAAATTATAACGCAACACACTTGAGAAAGTCGAATTGCTATAACCAATTCCGGCTTTCAAATCGGTTTCATTAAATCGGGTATTGGTTACGCGATCGCCCTCAGCAATTTGGTAATCCGCATGCGAATTATAACTGCCACGAACTAAGAATTTCCAATGTTCGCTCGAAGTTTTTAGGCCCAATGTCGTATTGCTTCCTAATGTATTTGAAAAACCCCTTTGCCCAAAATCGGCTTTAAAGTCACCGGCATTGGCAAATTTTTCCGGATTAAAATACAAAACACCACCTAAAGCATCTGAACCGTAAAGCAATGAAGCCGGACCTTTGATGACTTCCACACTTTCTACTCCGGCATCATTTAAGCCTAAACCGTGTTCTTCCCCGAATTGTTGGTTTTCTAAGCGAACACCTTGGGTATAAACCAAAACACGATTGCCGCTCAGACCACGAATCACCGGTTTTCCGATAGAAGTTCCGGTGGAAATTTGAGAGACACCAGGAATGGTTGCCAAGCCTTCTATGAGTGTGGCAGCGCCTTTTTGTTGTAGTGCTTTTACATTTTGGTGCTCAACTTTCATCACATTTTGCGATTGCAATTTGTTAAAAACAGTGGAAACAATCACTTCATCCATGTGGGTGATGCTTTCTTCCAAAGTAATGTTTTGAGTGATTTCTTCCGTTGATATTGTAATCGAAACGGTTTGTCTTTCAAAACCAACGGCTGAAAAAACGAGTTTGAAATTCCCTGTTGGTAAATGGGTTAAAGTATAATTTCCGCTGTCATTGGTAATGGTTTCTTTGTGAATTTCAGGGATAGAAACTATGATGTTGGCTAATGGTTTGTTTTCCTTGTCGGAAACGGTTCCGCTGATTTTATTTTGGGCAGATGCCACGATTGATAACCCTAAAGTTAGGATTAGATATAATGATTTCATGAGAATGATTTTATTGTAAATGAATAATGGCCAAAGAAAATTTTGGCTTTAAAAACTATTTATACAATAAAACTCGGCGGTGCCCGAAGCGCAAAGAGTGAGCCTCGAAATTTTTGAGTGATTTCTTTAGAATAGAAAAAAGCGTATAAAGTGGCTACTTCTTTGTTTCTAAAGGCAAAAGATTTTACAGGTGTCGAAGTGTAGTTGCTGAAAGCAAATTCGCAGACAAAACATTTTTCTAAACCGTCATGTCCATGACCAATTTCTGTTTTGTGATGATTATAAACGTGCTCGCATTGTTTCTCAGAAAGTTGTTTTACCAAATGCTCAAATGAGTGAATAGATTGAAAAAATATTGCGAACAATATCATCAATCCCATTAATGCATTAGTTAAAAGTAGTTTTCTTTTCATCGACGCAAATGTAAAACAAAGCTAAAGAAAATCCGGCCGATTTTAACAAATTTTAGGATTTGTAAAACCGGCCGGACTCTACTATTGGTTATTCCCGTGAGAGCGGGAATCGATTAAACTAATTTGTTGGCTACTAAATACTCAGCAATTTGAACCGTATTGGTTGCTGCGCCTTTTCTCAAATTATCAGCTACAATCCACATATTTAAAGAGTTTGGTTGGCTCTCGTCACGGCGAATTCTACCCACAAACACATCGTCTTTGCCTTGGGCATACAAAGGCATCGGATAAGTGTAAGTATCAGTATTGTCTTGAACCGTTACGCCCGCTGTATGGTGAAGAATATTTCTCACTTCGGTTACGTCAAAATCATTAGAGAATTCTACATTTACCGCTTCACTGTGTCCGCCAACGACCGGAATACGGATGGCTGTGGCAGTAACGGCGATTGATTTGTCACCGATGATTTTTTGGGTTTCGCGCACCAATTTCATTTCTTCTTTGGTGTAATCATTGTCTTCAAAACTGTCACATTGCGGAATTGCATTGCGGTGAATTTGGTATTTATAAGCCATTTCGCCTTGTACACCGGCATATTCATTTTCCAATTGTTGTACGGCTTTCACACCAGTTCCCGTGATTGATTGGTATGTAGAAACCACCACACGCTTGATGTTGTATTTTTTATGAAGTGGTGCCAAAACCATTACCATTTGAATGGTAGAACAGTTTGGATTGGCTATGATTTTATCTGCTGCCGTCAATTCAGAAGCGTTGATTTCAGGAACGACTAATTTTTTGGTTGGATCCATTCTCCAAGCGGAGGAGTTGTCGATTACGGTAGTTCCTGCTTCGGCAAATTTGGGTGCCCAAGCTAAAGAAGTTTCTCCACCCGCAGAAAATAAAGCGATATCGGCTTTCATGTCTACTGCTGTTTGTAAACCCACTACTTTATACTTCTTGCCTTTAAATTCGATTTCCTTACCCACAGATTTCTCTGAGGCTACCGGAATTAATTCGGTTACGGGAAAATTTCTTTCCGCCAATACTTGAAGCATCACTTCGCCAACCATACCGGTTGCGCCTACTACAGCAACTTTCATAATAACTATAATTTAGATTTAATAAAAATTTGAAATACAAAAGTAATGAGAAAACCACTTCAGCTTTCTATTTTACTATAAAAATTACCGAATTCTATAAGCAGTGTTCCTAAAAAGAAAAACCGCCTCAATTAAGAAGCGGTTTTATTTCGCTGGCGCTCCATACAGTTCTGCTGCGCCTTGAATTGTTAGAATATAGAATGTAGCGGTACTACTTTTTGAGCAAATCTCTGATTTGAGTAAGCAATTCTTCTTGTGTTGGTCCGGCTGGTGCAGGAGCCGCAGCTTCTTCTTTTTTTCTGGCTTTTTCGGCCGCTCTTAAAATTACAAATATGAAGAAGGAAATAATGATAAAGTTGATAATGGCTTGAACTAAATTACCATAAGTAATCACAGCAGCGCCGGCTTCTTTAGCTTTGGCCAAATTTTCATAAGTGTTTCCGTCAAGTGTAATATACTTGGTCGTAAAGTCAATTCCTCCGGTTAGTAACCCTACAATTGGCATGATGACATCATCAACTGCAGAACCAACAATCTTACCGAAAGCAGCTCCAATAACCACCGCAGTGGCTAAACTCAATACATCGCCTTTCATCAAAGACGCTTTGAAATCGCTAAAAAATCCCATAATTATTTTGTTTTAATTGGTTATAGTATTACTAAATTAAGTAAATTTTTAAATGATTCACAAAAAATAAAACTATTCTCTAAAAAATACCCGCTTAACTCTTTGAGAAATGCTGGTCAGAATTTCATATGGTATAGTATTCAATTGCAAAGCCATATGGTTCACAGATGGATTTTCCCCAAAAATAATTACCGAATTGCCTTCTTTGCAATCAATATTAGTTACCTCAACCATGAGCATATCCATACAAATACTGCCAACAATTTTGGCTTGTTTGTTATTGATCACCACATAACCCACACCATTGCCCCAACTTCTGCGAATACCGTCGGCATAACCAATAGGAATTGTGGCGATTTTGGTTTCTTTTTCTGCTATAAATCTTCTGCCATAGCCCACGCTTTCGCCTTGGTCAATGGTTCTGATTTGGGAGATCACCGATTTTAAAGTACCAACGTTTTCCAAGTATTTTTGTTCCTCTTCATCGTTGGAAATGCCATACAAACCAATGCCTAATCGAACCATGTCGTATTGTGCCTCTGGATAATTGGAGATTCCGGAAGTATTTAAAATATGGCGAATTGGTTTGATTTTTAATGCTGAAATTAACTGTGTGGATAGTTTTTCAAACAACACAATTTGGGATTTTGCAAAAGCATGGTGTTCTAAATCATCACTCGTTGCCATGTGTGACAAAACACTTTTAATTTGAACGGTTTCGTTGCCTTGTAAAATAGAAATCAATTCGGTCAAATTTTCTTCTTCAAAGCCCAAACGGTGCATGCCCGTGTCAATTTTAATATGAATCGGGAAGTTTTTGAGTTTCTTTTGCTCCGTAATTTTAAGGAAAGCTTTCAAGCCTTTAATCGAATAAATTTCGGGCTCCAATTGGTGTTGAATGATAGCTGAAAAACTCGTCACTTCAGGATTCATCACCATAATTGGCACAGAGATTCCGGCGCTTTTCAAAGATATTCCTTCATCGGCGAAAGCCACACCAAGATAATCTACTTTGTGGTGTTCTAATAATTTTGCAATTTCAAAACCGCCGTTGCCGTAGCCAAATGCTTTGACCATGACCATCATTTTGGTTTTTGGAGCCAATTTTGATTTGAAGAAATTCAGATTGTGACTCACCGCATTGAGGTTGATTTCTAAAACGGTTTCATGGGTTTTCTCCTCGAGCATGGAAACGATTTCTTCAAAATGAAAATCGCGCGCGCCTTTGACGAGTATGGTTTCGTTCTCAAAGTTTAACTGGTCAAATGCATTAGAAAATTCGGTTACGTTTTTAAAAGTAGTACCGTTAATAAATTTGCTTTTATATTGCGAAATCGTTTCGCCAATGCCAATCACTCGACTGATTTTATTCGAAATAATCAATTGGGAAACTTGGGAATACAATGCTTCATTATTCAACCCACTTTGAAAAATATCTGAAAGAATAATGGTTTTCTTTTTGTGTTGTTTTTGGTGTTCCAAAAAGTCTAAAGCAATTTTCAACGACTGAAAATCAGAGCTGTAACTGTCGTCGATAATGGTGCAATTGTAAATCCCATTTTTGACTTTCAAGCGCATTTCCACCGGATACAATTGCTCCATTCGGGTTTGAATTACTTTTTGATTGTAACCAAAATACAACATCACCATCATACAATGAATCGCGTTTTCTACCGATGCTTGGTCTTGGAACGGAATGATGATTGGGAAAGTGTCTTCTTTATACGTGACTTGCAATTCGGTTAAATCGCCTGTGTTTTTTTTGGTAATATAAACATCTGCACTTTTGTCGTCTGAACACCAACTAAAGGTTTTGATTTTCGGATTGATAAAGGCATTGATGGTTTTATTCTTGTTCAAAATCAAAACATTTACCGAAGTAAAGAGCTTTAATTTTTCTTTTATTTTTTCGGCTACACTGGGAAAACCTTCGTCATGTGCCGTGCCAATATTGGACAGTATTCCAATGGTAGGACGAATGATTTTTTGGAGTTTTTCCATTTCGTTCATCTTTGAAATACCGGCTTCGAAAATCCCGAGATTGTGTTTTTCATTGATGCCTAAAATTGATAACGGAACACCTACTTGCGAGTTGTAACTTTTCGGACTGCGAATGATATTGTAATCTGGGCTCAACAA
Organism: Bacteroidota bacterium; assembly: GCA_039804545.1. Taxonomy (GTDB): domain Bacteria; phylum Bacteroidota; class Bacteroidia; order Flavobacteriales; family Flavobacteriaceae; genus Flavobacterium. The sequence continues at coordinate 6,529 of JBDLVY010000110.1, forward strand.
AAAGTTCAGCCATTCTTTGATAATCGTTTTGCCGTTACTTCCGGTAATCCCAATGATAGGAAATTCGAATAAACTTCGGTAATAAGAAGCGAATTTTTGTAAAGCTTCCAAAGTATTCTCGACTACCAAAAAGTTAGCGTTGTCCTTTGCGTTTACGGGAATATGAGTTACTACAAAATGTTTTACTCCTTTTTCAATCAATTCCTCAATATACGAATGGCCATCGTTGTTGGGTCCAGCAATAGCAAAAAACAAGGTGTTTTCGCCATTTTGCAACGAACGACTGTCGATAGAAATCGCGTCAATAACGGCTACATCATTTTGACCAACCCAATTGGCTTTGATGATGGGAATGATATTTCGTAGGGTTAGTGTCAATGGCTTATTCTTCTTTAGATAAGTTTTCGGCGTCTTTTACCACCATGTTTTCACGCATGGCATTGAAATAGGCAGCGCGACTCAAAGGTTCGTATTCTTCCGTTTCTCCTAGCATAACGAGTTTGTCGTTGTCATTTTTTCGGAAACTGTAATGCGCTAAATTACCCGTTCTGGTACAAACGGCGTGGACTTTGGTTACGTATTCGGCGGTTGCCATTAAGGCTGGCATTGGTCCGAAAGGATTTCCTTTAAAATCCATGTCTAAACCGGCTACAATTACTCGGATGCCTGAATTGGCCAAATCATTGCAAACGGCTATAATTTCGTCATCAAAAAACTGGGCTTCGTCAATTCCGACTACATCACAACCTTGGGCTAAAATTCTAATATTGGCCGCAGCCGGAACTGGAGTGGAACGGATTTCATTTTTATTGTGGGAAACAACCATTTCTTCATCGTAGCGAATATCAATGGAAGGTTTGAAAATTTCGACTTTTTGTTTGGCAAATTGCGCCCTTTTAAGACGGCGAATGAGTTCTTCTGTTTTACCCGAAAACATCGATCCGCAGATGACTTCAATCCAACCAAATTGTTCTTTATGATTTACTGTATTTTCGAGAAACATTTTGTATTTTTAGACCTTAAAAAAGGAATTGTTTTTATTACTTTGTAAAAAACAAATTTATAATAAATCAACTTAAGCTAGTCACTATAATTTCAAAAGTTATGAAAAAAAGATTGGAAGCCGAATTAATCAGCATTGCACACCGAATTTTAAAGCTAAAAAATAAATCGGAAGTGGATCAATTGTATCTAGAAACTCAAAAATTATATGAAACCTTGGCGGTTTTAAAGTTTTATGGTGATAATTACGACCAAGTAAAAGCGACTGTTGCTACAGAAGATTTAGAGGAAAAACTTGTTGCTTCGTTGGAGGCAAAAACTCCAGAAGT
>JBDLVY010000111.1:0-14253 GCA_039804545.1 Bacteroidota bacterium
ATCGAATACCGAAATCAATGTGCACAGTAAGTTTTGTCAAGGCGCAGGGTAAAATCATCATCACGTCAAATCGCGATGAGAAAATTATGCGTCCCAATGCCATTGAACCCAAAACGTATCACCTCAATAATAAAAAGATAATTTACCCCAAAGACAACAAAGCCGGCGGAACATGGTACGCCATCGACGAACACTCCAATGTGTTGGTTTTGTTAAATGGTGCCGAAGAAAAACACACTTTAAAAGACAATTATCGCAAGAGCCGTGGCTTAATTGTACTCGATTTAATCAGCAATGAATCGCCTTTGGAGGCATGGAAATCAATCGATTTAAACGATATCGAACCCTTTACTTTGGTCTTATTCGAAAACCAAAAGCTCTATCAATTGCGCTGGAATGACATAGAAAAAAGCAGTTTGGAATTGGATACAAACCAAAGCCATATTTGGTCGTCATCGACTTTATATTCAAAGGAAATTAGAGAAAAAAGAGCGAATTGGTTTTCTGCTTTTCTAGACACTAAACCTGAAGTTAACGAAGCAGAACTATTCAATTTTCACCGTTACACCGAAGAAGACAACACCGAACACGGTTTAGTCATCAACCGAAACGACGTATTAAAAACACTAAGTATCACACAAACTATTTTGGAACAAAACAAAGTAGCGATTCATTACTCAGATTTAATCGCCGAAAAAGAATATGCTAATGTTTTTATCTCTCTATAAGTCGTAAACTTGAAACTTGAAACTTTGAACCTGAAACTTTGAAACTCTTCTTCCACAAACTCTTCCACTGGGAATACTGGCCGTTCCAAATTGTCTATATCCCGATTTATTTTCTTTGGGCTTATTATGCGTTGAAAGCACGGACGATTTTTTTCTTCAATGCGTCTAATCCAACCCTGCGAAACGGTGGATTTATCATGGACAGTAAGATTGAAATCTATGATTTGATTCCGCAACAGTTTTACCCGAAAACTAAGTTTGTCAAAGAACAATTGCCTTTTGAGGAAGTCGAAGATATTTTGAATACTTCCAAAATCAAATTCCCTTTTATTGCCAAACCTGATATTGGTTTGCGCGGTTCCGCTGTGAAAAAAATCAACAACCTCGACGACTTAAAAACCTATCACAGCAAAGCCAATTTTGATTATTTAGTGCAAGATTTGATTCCGTTTCCTCATGAAGTCGGGATTTTTTATGTGCGTTATCCACATGAAAAAAACGGCAGAATCACCGGAATCGTGGCCAAAGAATTCCTAATCGTAGAAGGTGATGGTTTCTCAACGATAGAAGCGTTGTTAAAAGCCAATCCGCGATACGAATTGCAGTTAAAAGCGTTGCAAAAAGAATACGGCAACCAACTCAGAGATATTTTGCCCAAAGGCGAAAAGCGCAATTTGGTTCCGTATGGCAATCATGCGCGCGGTGCAAAGTTTTTAGATTACAGTCATTTAATTTCTCCCGAATTGACCAAAGTCATAGACGATATGTGTCTGCAAATTGAAGGGTTTTATTTTGGTCGAATGGATTTGATGTACCACACTTGGGCCGAATTGGAACAAGGTAAAAACTTCGCCATCGTTGAATTAAATGGCGCTGCGAGTGAACCAACACATATTTATGACCCAAAACATTCCCTCTTTTTTGCCTGGAAAGAATTGGCGCGACATATTACATATATGTTTGAAATCAGTGTCGAAAACCACAAACGCGGTCATGATTACTTGCCACACAAAATCGGGATGGAACAGTATAATTTGCATTTGAAACAAAGCAATAAGATTGTGAATTTTTAATGCAAAACTTAAAAAACATATTCGTTGGTTTTCTGGTGAGTTTCATCGGGTCAATTCCTTTAGGTTACTTGAACGTAGTGGGTTTTCAGGTTTATGAAAAATCAGGTTTGTCGCCAACGGTTTTGTATTTATTAGGCGTAATCATTATTGAGTTCTTCGTGATTTATTTCACCTTAATTTTTGCCAAAAGATTAGCCGAAAATAAAAAATTAACCAAGTATATTGAAGGTTTTTCGGTAATTTTCATGTTTGTTTTGGCGTATGTTTTTTTTTCTAGTGCTAAGGAAAAAAACGATTTTTCAACAACCTATAACTATGCGCCATTGCTTTTGGGGATTGTTTTGAGTTGTCTCAATTTTATCCAAATTCCGTTTTGGACCGGTTGGAATCTGTGGCTTTTGAATGGAAAGTATATCGAGATTTCCGGAACGAGAAGATATGTTTTTGTTTTGGGAACCATAGCTGGAACATTTTGCGGGATGTTAACTTTGATTTTAGCATTACACTATTTTGCTTCCAATGTGGAGTTTTTGGCCCAATATTTAATGCAATTGATTATTCCGCTGGTCTTTTTAGGATTTGGAATCTGGCAAGGATTTAAATTTTGGAAGAAATATTTCTAATGGATTTCAATCTTTACTTTTAGTATCTTTACGACAAGAAAGAAACAAATGAAGAACATTATTATTACCGGTACTTCGCGTGGCATTGGTTACGAATTGGCACTACAATTTGCCCAAGCCGGACACCAAGTGTTAGCCATTTCCCGAAAAACACCACAAGCTTTAATCGAAAATGAGAACATCACTTGTTTGTCCGTAGATTTAGGGAAAGAAGAAGATTTGATTGAAGTTGAAAATTTTCTTGCCCGTTCCTGGCAGCAAGTAGATATTGTCATTCACAACGCAGGAAGTTTGCTCAACCGACCATTTTCACAAACTTCTCAAGAAGATTTTGAAAGCGTTTACCGGGTGAATGTTTTTGGCGTGGCCAATTTGACTCGCGTGTGTTTGCCGTACCTAAAAAAAGGCAGTCATGTGGTTTCCATCAGTTCAATGGGTGGCATTCAAGGCAGTATGAAATTCGCCGGATTGGCCGCATATAGTTCGAGTAAAGGTGCTGTGATTACGCTATCAGAATTGTTAGCAGAAGAATACAAAGAACAAGGAATAGCTTTTAATGTGTTGGCACTCGGAGCGGTAAATACCGAAATGTTGCAAGAAGCTTTTCCGGGTTACGAAGCCCCAATTTCAGCCACAGAAATGGCCGATTATATCTTTAATTTCGCTCTCACAGCGAATAAATTCCATAACGGAAAAGTGATTCAAGTCTCTTCATCAACACCCTAACTTTTAACCCGAAAATCGCAACCCCAACCTTTTGAGCGAAGTCCTTCAAAAATACTTACCCGAACACGCTGTTCCTTCTTGCTTTGAGTTAATCAAAAGCAACAATGTGCATTTAAAAATAGTCAACGAACGCCAAACGCGTCACGGAGATTACCGCAGGGCGATGGGAGGAAAACATGAAATTACAGTCAATGCGAATTTGAATAAATACCGATTTTTAATCACTTTGGTTCACGAAATTGCGCATTTAGTAGCGTATGAAAAATTTGGGCGATTAATCAAACCCCACGGGAATGAATGGAAGCACACTTTTCAAAGGTTGATGGTGCCGTTTATCCGACCGGAGATTTTTCCGCATTCGGTGTTGCCTTTGCTGGCGAATCATTTCAGAAATCCTACCGCCAGTAGTGATACTGATGCCCGATTGGCATTTGCTCTAAAACAATTTGACGAAAGAAAACCCGATATTCACTTTGTACACGAAGTGCCAAGCGGTAGTTTATTTAGAATAAAAAACGGCAGAATTTTTCAAAAGAAAGGCTTACGCGTAAAGCGTTATGAATGTTTGGAAGTCAAAACCGGAAAATTGTATTTGTTTAACGCCAATGCTGAGGTGGAAATAATTCCGGGATAGTGATAAAAAAAACTCAGCAACTTAGTACCTTAGCAACTTAGTTACTTTTTAAAAAAATGAACAACAATTATTACGCAATACTAATGGCCGGTGGCGTTGGCTCAAGATTTTGGCCGGTGAGCACCACTGATTTTCCGAAACAGTTTCACGACATGTTGGGCTCAGGAGAAACCCTGATTCAAAAAACGTTCAGTCGATTGTCAAAGTTGATTCCGGCAGAGAATATTTTAATACTAACCAATAAAAGATACAACGGTTTGGTTTTGGAACAATTGCCCATGGTAAAACAAGAGCAAGTGTTGTTAGAACCTGCTATGCGAAATACGGCACCTTGTATTTTATATGCTTCGTTAAAGATTCAAAAACTAAATCCAAACGCAGTTATGGTGGTTGCACCAAGTGATCATTGGATTGAAGACGAAGCCGAATTTGCTAAAAATCTCCAAGAGTGTTTTGATTTTTGTCAAAAAGAAAATGCTTTGATGACTTTGGGTATCCAACCGACTTTTCCAAATACCGGTTTTGGGTACATAGAGTTTGATAAAAATGATGATAATCCGATAAAAAGAGTAAATCAGTTCCGTGAAAAACCCGATTATGAAACCGCTAAAGCATTTTTAGAAGCCGGCAATTTCCTTTGGAACGGTGGAATTTTTATTTGGAGTGTCAAATCGGTTACCGAAGCTTTTGCGAAATTCCAACCGCAGATGAATGCATTGTTCCAACAAGGTTTGGAGAGTTATAATACATCAAATGAAAAGCAATTTATTGCAACCAATTATGACAAAGCTGAGAATATTTCTATTGATTATGCCATTCTGGAGAAAGCGCTTAACGTTTATGTTTTGCCGGCTACTTTTGATTGGAATGACTTAGGAACTTGGGGCTCGCTTCATGAAAAATTAGACAAGGATGACCAAAATAATGCTGTAGTCAATGCTACCGTCATTTTGGAAAACGCTTCCAACAATATCATTCGTTCCAATGCAAAAAAATTGGTCGTTATTGATGGTTTGGATGATTATATCATTGTGGATAATGAAAATGTTCTTATGATTTATCCCAAAAGTAAAGAACAAGATATCAAGCAGATTACGGAAAGAGCCAACAAATTATAGTTTGTTATTCTTCTTTATTCTGCGCTTTTCTGATTTTTTTGAAAAGATTAGATGAATACACAAAATCAGTAATGGCTTCATTGTCGGTTTTGAAGATTTCTTTTTTAGTGCCTTCCCAAGCCAAAACACCTTCTTTTAAAAAGATAATTTTGTCTCCGATTTCCATCACCGAGTTCATATCGTGGGTATTAATCACGGTCGTAATATTGTATTCTAAAGTGATTTCGTGAATCAAATTGTCAATGACAATGGCTGTTTTTGGATCGAGTCCCGAGTTGGGTTCGTCACAAAAAAGATACTTCGGATTGTTCACAATAGCCCTCGCAATCGCTACACGCTTTTGCATTCCACCCGAAATTTCAGAAGGTTTTTTATGATTGGCATTGATGAGGTTTACACGATTGATTACAAAATCTACACGTTCCTTGATTTCAGCCGTCGATTTATTGGTAAACATTTTCAACGGAAAACCTACGTTTTCTTCTACGGTCATGCTGTCAAAAAGCGCACTGCCTTGAAACACCATCCCGATTTCGGTTCGTAAGGTTCGTTTTTCATCAGGAGTCAAATCTGAATAAATTCTCCCATCAAATGAAATAGTGCCTTTATCAGGAGAATGAATGCCCAACAAACTTTTTAGCAATACCGTCTTCCCTGAGCCACTTTGCCCAATAATTAAATTGGTTTTCCCGGTATCAAAAATGGTGGAAATCCCTTTTAATACTTTGCTGTCGCCAAATGACTTTTCTATATCTTTTACTTCAATCATCAGGTCAATAGTAATTGCGTTAATATATAGTTGGTCAAAATAATGGTCACCGATGTCCATACAAACGAAACCGTACTCGCTTTCCCTACTTCCAAAGCACCGCCTTTCATGTAATACCCGTGAAATGATGGAATCGTAGCCAATAGCATCGCAAAGACAAAGGTTTTGATAAAAGCATAAGCAATGTGAAACGGAATGAATTCTTGTTGGATTCCGGTGATGAACTCGTTACTCGAAGCAAATCCGCCATAAACTGAAGCGATCCAACCGCCAAAAACACCCAAGAACATCGCTATGCCAATGACAAAAGGATAGAGTAGTAGTGCTATTATTTTGGGGAAAACCAAATAGTTTAAAGAGTTTACACCCATCACTTCCAAAGCATCAATTTGCTCTGTAACACGCATCGTTCCTATGCTTGAGGTAATAAACGAACCCATTTTTCCCGCCATAATGATGGAGATGAACGTTGGGGCAAATTCTAAAATCACCGATTGTCTGGTCGCAAAACCGATAAGGTATTTTGGAATTAAAGGATTGGTTAAATTTAAGGCTGTTTGAATAGAAACAACGCCGCCAACAAAGAAGGAAATAAAACAAACAATCCCAAGCGAATCAATGATTAAATCATCGATTTCTTTCAAAATTAATTGCTTCATGGCCGACCATTTTGTGGGTTTGTTAAATACTTCTTTGAGCATCAAGAAATATTTTCCTATTTGAGACAAATAGCGGACTAACATCATAGGTTTTAAAATATTGTCAAAAATAGTGATAATTAATTTGAAAATGAATCAATTTGAAAATTTGAAAATGACTCAATATTGTATCGCTGAATTTTCAAATTCTCAAATCTTCACTCGAGGATAAAAATCCGAACAGAGCGAAGCTAAATTAATTTTTCTTTCATCTTCTTCCAACGGTATTTTCGGATGAATTGGGCTTGTTCTTTTGTAACTAATAATGGTTTTTGGGCTGATTTGGCTTTCCAAAATCCTTTGAGGTAATCCATAAAAAGAACTGGTTTGCCTTTTCGCATCGCCAATTTTAAAGAAGCAATTGAGGTGATGAAAAATCCGTAACCTAAGGAATAAAAAGCTTCTCCTTGTTTGTAACGCGCGGTTTTATTGTAATTGGCTCCTGTTGGTTTAAGGTGTTTTACTTTTAAGGATTCATCGGTAATGACTTTCCAATCGTAGAATTTACAAAGCAATTCGTCTACTGTGTCCCAACCCATAGCCGGTTTTAACCCGCCAATTTGTTGAAAAGTTGCTTTTCGATATGCTTTAAAAGCACCGCGTATATGGTCTTTGTCGGTTAGATTTTCGAGAATCCAATTGCCGTTTTTCTCAATATAAGCAAAGCCACCCACCATTCCGACTTGGTCATCGGATTGGAAATGTTGGATAATCGTTTCAAAATAATTCGGTGGAAAAATCAAATCGGCGTCGGCTTTGACCATTATATCATAATTTTCATCCAAAGTTTCCAAGCCTTTTTGAAACGCCTGAATCACTTTGCTTCCGGGTAAATGTATCGCATCTGAAGTTTTGTTGACCAAATGAATAAAAGGATATTTATCGCAAAACGATTGGATTATGGATGCTGTATTATCAGTTGAACTATCATTGACTACGACTATTTTTTTAGGCAAATAGGTTTGCGCCACCAAAGACTGCAAAGTCAGTGAAATAAATTTCTCTTCGTTGTAGGTTGGAATGATTATGTAGTAGTTCATGCCGCAAAGGTCTTTCTTCTTTTCTCTTTCTTCTATTTTCTTTTCTCAGCGTAAACCATATAATATCTCGGAGTGAAATATCTCAATAATGGTCGAAAACCTAATTTCTTTACTGGATGGGTAAACTTCACGCGGTCTATTATTTTCCAACCGGTTTTTTCCAAAAGCCAATCGAGTTGCCAATCTTCAAATTCATGGTAATGTCTGTCCCACAGGTCAGTTTTGCTTCGGTAAGCAGGAGAAAACCACAATCGAAGTGGAATTGAAATCAATACTTTTTCTGCTTTTACATTTTCTAAAACCGTGTACGGATTGAGTAAATGCTCGAAGATTTCAAACGCGGTAAATACTTCGTAGTTTTCATTTTGCAAAGCGGTTTGGTCATTGTCTACATCTTCGCCTTTGGTATTGATAACAGTGTAATCATTGTCTTCCATGATTTTGGAAAACGGATTGGGCACTCCCAAATCTAAAATAGTTTCAGAAGTATTGACGTGTTTTTTTAAAAACTGAAGGGTAATGTTAAAGCGTTTGCTTGGATAGGTCTTCTCGTACATTATAAAATTGTTTCAGGTTTCAGGTTTTAAGTTGAAAAATTGTCTGTAAAATTAGTGATAAACCTGAAACTTTGAACTTTAAACTTTAAACAAAAACTTTTTTATGTTTTACATCTGATACACAATCGCATTCACATTCATTCCGGCGCCAACCGAAGCAAAAAGAATCACATCGCCTTTTTGGATAGCATGATTGTCGAGATTGCCATTGACCAATAAATCATATAACGTTGGAACGGTTGCTACACTAGAATTCCCGAGTTTATGAATACTCATCGGCATGATGCCTTCTGGCGCGGTTTGTCCGAACAGTTTGTAGAATCTTTGAATGATGGCTTCATCCATTTTTTCATTGGCTTGGTGTATCAATACTTTTTTGATTTTACTGATGTCAATTCCGCTGGCTTCTACACATTCTTTCATGGCTTTGGGTACTTGACTCAAAGCAAATTCATATATTTTTCTACCGTGCATTTTGATATAGCGCACATCGGGATCATGGTCTTTATTGAAAGAATTACCAAAGAACAAATAATAAGCTTCATCATAAGTGAAAGTTGCAGAAGCATGGGCTAAAATGCCGCCTTCTTCCTCAGTGGCTTCAATAATTGTAGCGCCGGCACCATCAGAATAAATCATACTGTCGCGGTCGTGTCTATCAACTACACGAGATAAAGTTTCGGCACCGATTACCAAACATTTTTTTGCCATTCCGGCTTTAATAAAAGCTTGGGCCTGAATAACGCCTTCTACCCAACCCGGACAACCGAAAAGCATGTCATAGCAAACACATTTCGGATTTTTGATACGCAAATCAAATTTGACTCTCGTAGCTAAACTTGGCAATAAATCAGTTTGAATGGCGCCTTTTTTTACGTTTCCAAAGTTGTGTGCAAAGATGATATAATCCAAAGTTTCAGGATCAATGCCTGAGTCTTCAATGGCTTTTCTGGCGGCAATGGTCGCGATGTCGGAAGTTTGTAATTCATCCGTAACATAGCGGCGTTCTTCGATGCCGGTGATATCGTAAAATTTTTCAGTAATGACTTCATTCGGCAAAGGAAAAGGAGAGCCGTCCTCATTAAGAAAAACATGTTTGGTAAAATCTTTATTGGTAACTATTTCAGTGGGAATGTAGCTTCCGGAACCGGTTATTTTTATGTTCATTGCTTTATTATTTCATTACGAAATTATTAATAAATTTATTCAACCATTGTTGTTTTTATAATTTTTTAAAATTATTACGAAAACTTTATCAAAAGATAGTTAAAATTATAAATACAATAATTATTTATCTTTTTGCTGGGCGATTTTAATTTGCATAATTGTGCCAATGCTCAAGGCTTGAGTCTTAATCTGTTCGGCTTTTTGACCTTTGAAGTTTTCTTCTACAGCATTGTAAAAATGGTTGAGCCAAATTTTAAACAGTTCAGGCGATAAGTATGCTTTGGCATTGACATCTAAATGAATTTGAGTCAGATTGTTGGTGTAACCGCCGGTTCCTAAAATGGCTTGCGACCAAAAAGTAACCAAGATCGGTAAATGTTCTTCGAGTTTTATTTTGACAACATCGGTAAAAATATAACTGATGGAATCATCGGATAACAACTTTTTGTAGAACTCATCAACGAGTAAATACAAGTCATCTTGATTTTGAATGTCGTTCATCATTTTTTCATTTGGCACAAAAATAAAACTTCCTTGGTATAGATTTCCTGACTAAAATCAGGTTTTAAAAAGAAAAGGTTCCAAATTTTACAACTTGAAACCTCTTGCTTTTTACTTCGTACTTAGCATTACATATATGCCTCAATAGGCGCACAAGAACAAACTAAATTTCGGTCACCATAAGCATCGTCAACGCGACGAACACTTGGCCAGAATTTGTTTTCGTGGATATACTCCAAAGGATAAGCTGCTTGCTCGCGAGTGTATGGGTAAACCCAAGTATCAGTCGTTAGCATCGCTAAAGTATGTGGTGCATTTTTCAATACGTTATTAGTGTCTTCAGCTGAAGCAGCAGCAATTTCTTTTCTGATGGCAATCATGGCATCACAAAAACGATCTAACTCGGCTAAATCTTCTGATTCTGTAGGTTCAATCATTAACGTTCCGGCTACTGGGAAAGAAACTGTTGGTGCATGGAAACCGTAATCCATCAAACGTTTGGCAATATCCGTAACTTCAATACCGTTTTGTTTGAAAGCACGACAATCCAAAATCATTTCGTGAGCCGCGCGTCCCATTTCTCCTGAATATAAAACAGGGTAATGTTCTTCTAAACGGACTTTCATATAATTGGCATTCAAGATCGCGTGTTCAGTAGATTTTTTCAAACCTTCAGCACCTAGCATGGTGATGTAACCATAAGAAATCAAACACACCAAAGCCGAACCGAAAGGAGCTGCTGAAATTGCTGTAATTGCTTGGTCTCCACCAACCTTAATGATTGGATTAGTTGGTAAGAAAGGAACCAGTTTTTCGTTGACACATATTGGGCCAACACCTGGTCCGCCACCACCGTGAGGGATTGCGAACGTTTTGTGTAAGTTCAAGTGACAAACATCAGCGCCAATCGTTGCCGGATTGGTCAAACCAACTTGAGCGTTCATATTAGCACCATCCATATAGACCAAACCACCATTGTCATGAATAATTTGGGTGATTTCACAAATAGCACTTTCAAAAACGCCGTGTGTTGATGGATAAGTCACCATCAAGGCAGAAAGATTATCTTTATGTTCGATTGCTTTTGCTCTTAAATCTTCTACGTCGATGTTTCCATTTTCCATGGTTTTGGTCACGATAATTTGCATGCCAGCCATCGCTGCCGAAGCTGGATTGGTACCGTGAGCAGAGGATGGAATCAAACACACATTTCTGTGGTTATCGCCACGCGATTGGTGGTAAGCACGGATTGCCATCAAACCGGCATATTCGCCTTGCGCACCGGAATTTGGTTGCAAAGTTGTACCGGCAAAACCGGTTACTACGTTTAATTGCTCCTCTAGTTTTTTAAGCATCGTGATATAACCTTCTGCTTGTTCGATAGGTGCAAATGGGTGAATGCTGTTCCAATTGGACATTGACAAAGGCAACATTTCAGCCGCAGCATTTAGTTTCATCGTACACGAACCCAAAGAAATCATCGAGTGGTTTAACGATAAATCTTTGCGCTCTAATTTTTTGATGTAACGCATCAACTGAGATTCAGAATGATGGTTGTTGAACACTTCATGTTGTAAGAACGTTGAAGTTCTTTCTAGTGAAGAGGGGAAATTATTGTTGGTATTCAAAGCCGAAACCTTGAAAGATTCTTTACCTGTAGCTTCTGCAAAAATCGCGATGATTTGGTTCAAGTCGTTTAGCGAAGTCGTTTCGTTCAACGAAATGGAAATCGTTTCACCGTCTACATAGAAGAAGTTGACTTCATGTTTTTCTGCAATTGCTTTTACTTTATCCGCAGCTGCTTTTACGGAAATCGTATCAAAGAAAGCGGTATTGGTTTGGTAAACGCCTAATTGATTCAAAGCATCTGCTAAAGTCACTGCTGAAGCGTGTACTTTGTTGGCGATGTATTTTAAGCCTTTTGGTCCGTGATATACGGCATACATTCCGGCCATAACGGCTAGTAATACCTGTGCTGTACAAATGTTAGATGTTGCTTTCTCCCGTTTGATGTGTTGCTCACGAGTTCCCAAAGCCATACGCAAAGCACGTTTTCCGTTAGCATCAATTGAAACGCCGATGATTCTTCCCGGCATAGAGCGTTTGTATTCTTCTTTGGTGGCAAAGTAAGCCGCATGTGGTCCGCCATACCCCATTGGGATACCAAAACGTTGAGTCGTTCCAACTACTACAGCAGCACCCATTTCTCCCGGTGAAGTTAATTTAGTCAAAGATAAAATGTCGGCAGCCATAGCTACTTTAATTTCGTTTTCATTGGCTTTAGCAATGAAGGCAGCGTAATCATTTACCTGACCGTATTTGCCCGGATATTGTAGAATGGCTCCAAAGAAATCTGAAGAGAAATCAAAAGTTTCGTAGTTTCCAACCACTAATTCCACTCCGATTGGTGTAGAACGGGTTTGTAAAACCGATAAAGTTTGTGGTAATATTTCTTCTGAAACAAAGAATTTATGGGTATTGTTTTTCTTTTGGTCACGAGAACGAACATCGAACAATAAAGCCATGGCTTCTGCTGCTGCTGTTCCTTCGTCTAATAATGATGCATTGGCAATTTCCATTCCGGTCAACTCGATAACCATGGTTTGGAAGTTTAAAATTGCTTCTAATCGACCTTGTGCAATTTCTGCTTGGTAAGGCGTATAGGCAGTGTACCATCCCGGATTTTCAAAAATATTTCTTTGGATAACCGCCGGAACAATCGTTGGGTGATAACCCAAACCGATATACGATTTGAAAACTTTGTTTTTTTTACCCAATTCCTGAATGTGTGTTAAATACTCATATTCGGTCATTGGTGCATCCAAATTCAAGTCGCTTTTCAAACGAATATCATCCGGTATGGTTTCGTAAATTAATTGGTCAAAAGATTCGACTCCGATGGCTTTGAACATGTGGTTTAGGTCGCTCTCACGTGGACCTATGTGGCGTAATGCAAATGCGTCTGTTCTCATTAAATGGTAAGTTCTAAGTGTGTTTAGTTGTGCTGTTTTTTAACGCCAACAAAAGTAATTATTAATGTTCTAATTTTGTGCTAAACAAAGTCTAATATTTTGACAATTTTTCAACCGAAAAGGCTTCTTATTAACACTTTGCTTACTTTTATGCAATGAGATTTTTAAAACCGCTTTTCGACTTTTACATCAACAGTAGTATACACGTGGCTTTGTCAGTTTATGCTTTGGTGCGCATGACGGGTTTTTTGTTTCAAATTACTATGATTGAAGCCTGTGCTTCATTTGCTTTTTTTGGAACCATTGTCGGGTATAATTTTGTAAAATATGATGCATTGGCACGAACCCAAAAACTGCAGATGCGAACGCAGTTAAAAGTAATTGCTTTGCTGAGCTTTCTTTCACTAATGATGGCTTTGTATTGCTTTCTTTGGCTTGAACGAATTACACAACTTATTGCTTTGTTGTTTTTTGGGATTACATTGTTGTACACTTTGCCGTTCTTCCCCAATAGAAAAAATGCCCGAAATTGGGCCGGAGTGAAGATTTATATTGTGGCTTTGTGTTGGGTTGGCGTGACTTTGTTTTTACCCTTAATTAACGCTGAAATTCCAGTGACAAATTATGTTTTTTTAGTCGCCATACAACGTTTTATTTTGATTTTCGTTTTGATTTTGATTTTTGAAATCATCGATTTAAAATGGGATGATCCGCATTTAAAAACGGTGCCGCAACAAATAGGTGTTGAATGGACAAAAAAATTAGGTTCGTTGCTTATGTTGGTCTTTGTTGGTTTAGAGTTTTTGTATGCTAATTTCAATTATCCGACCTTAATTATGAAAGCCGGAATTGCGCTTACGGTTTTGTTTTTTCTGTTGTTTGCCAATGAAAAAAGGTCTAAGTATTACACTTCTTTTTGGGCAGAAAGCATACCGATTTTGTGGTTTGTTTTGCTTCTTTTATTTCAATAAAAAAACCGAAGCCTACACTCCGGTTTAATGATTTCCACTGTTGGTTTTTGTTTAGGTAATAACATTTTGTTGGGTTTGATTTTCTCTCGCTTTTCTTTTTCCTCTAAAGAAGAAGTATAAATTGAGGAACAACATCAAACCAAGATAGATGGTAAATCCGCCGATTTTGTAGCTCAGTTTTTCGATTAGCAACTGATAACTGTCATTATAAAGGTTCATCTCTAAAATCATTAAGGCAAAGCCAAGATTAAGCAAGTAAAATCCCGTCTCAAAAAGTTTGTTGGTCGCTTCCGCAATTTCTTCGCGCCCTTTAAAAATGTCTAACATGTATATTTTACTGTTTTTGAAAAGTGTTCTTGAAACATAGTAAGTCAAGAATAAAGCGATAGGTAAGTAGATTGCGTAACCGAGTAAAATTTTTGTAGCTTCCATGATAATAAGTATTTAAATTAATTTTTGAATGTATTTGGTAAGAACGAAAATGTTGCCGTAGTGCATGAAAGCAATTGTGCCAATTATTACAGCCGATTTGAAGGCAATGACTTCTATGAGTTGGTTAAATGTGATAATCTTTTCCCATGAAATTAAAGTCATAGCACAGTAGCCAATGTTCATCAGATAATATCCCAACAGCAACACTTGATTGATTTTATGACACAAATCCATGTGGTCGGGA
>JBDLVY010000112.1:0-8751 GCA_039804545.1 Bacteroidota bacterium
TGCAAACGTGAAATTTTAAAAAAAAAACTATGAAAAAATTAAAAATTAATGCGTTTTATTTATTAGGTCTTTTCGTTGTACTGAGTTCATGTACAAGCGATTTGGATGTAGTGCCTACTGATGATGATGTGTTTTTATCAGAGCAGTTCTTTGCACAGCCGGGTTCTTATAAATCAGGTTTGGCAGGCGTTTATGGTAACTTGTCATTGACAGGCGCAAGCGGTCCTGGTTCTTCATTCCTTGAAGGAGTTGATGCCGGAACCAGTCAATTTGGTAGATGTTTGTGGTACATGCAAGATTTGACCACAGACGAAGTTTTATGGAGTTATGAAAATGACCCTGGAACAAAAGAATTACAAAGAAATATTTGGAATGCCAGTAATCCTGTTATACTTGGGATGTTCAGTAGAACTATGGCAGAAATTGCTTTGGCAAACGAATATTTAAAGCAAACAACTCCTTCTAAATTAAGTGGAAGAGGTGTAACCGATGCTGCCTTATTAAGTGATATCGAAGATTATCGTAATGAGGTTAAAGTTTTAAGAGCTTATTCTTATTATAACTTAATGGACTTGTTTGGTAAAGCTCCTTTTATTACCGAAAATGACCCAGTTAACTTTGCTGGTCCGGAATATGACAGACAGCAATTGTTTACATTCATTGAAACGGAATTGAATGCGGTTATTCCCGAATTAAAACCTGCTCGTACTAACGAATATGGTAGATTAGATAAAGCTTTTGCTCAAATGGTTTTGGCTAAAATTTATTTAAATGCTGAAGTTTACACCGGTACTGCTAAATATTCAGAGTGTGCTGCATTATGTAGTCAAATTATTGGAGGAGGTTATACCTTAAATTCAAATTACTTGAACAACTTTGCAGCAGATAATCATACTTCTACTGAAATGATTTTCTCTTTACAAGCTGATGGTTTAGTAACTCAAAACTATGGTCCGACAACTGTTATGATTAACGGACAAGTTGGTTCTTTAGAACAAAATGGAGTTTCACTTGGAGTTGGTTCAGGCGGTTGGGGCGGTGCCTTACGTTTGAGAAAACAATTTGTACAAAAATTTGATGGTGCGGATTTTGATAACGATACCAGAAATACTATTATTTCAGGAGTTAGAGAAATTGAAATCAATGATGTGGCCAATAGAGACCAAGGATATATTTTGGCTAAATTTTCTAACAGAACTTCTGGTGGTGTAGCAGGTCCGAGCTCTACTTTTGTAGATACTGATTTCCCGTTATTCCGTTTGGCTGACGTTTATTTAATGTATGCAGAATGTGCTGCAAGAAGTGCTTCAGGTGCTACATTATCTCAAGCAGTTACTTATGTTAATGCACTTAGAGAAAGAGCAAACAGCGGAAGTACAGCTGCCAATATCGATGCAGGTGAATTATCTTTAGACTTTATCTTAGATGAAAGAGCTAGAGAATTACACTGGGAATCTCACAGAAGACAAGATTTAATCCGATTTGGTAAATACACCGGTGGAAGTTATAATTGGGCTTGGAAAGGAAATGGTTCTAATGGAATTGCAATTTCTAACAACCTAAAATTATTCCCAATTCCGGCTCAAGCTTTAGCTTCAAATCCAAACTTGACACAAAATCCAGGTTATTAATAATTCAAATAAATAAAAAGATACAAAAATGAAAAATATAGTTAAATCATTATTAGCAGTTACCTTGATTACAGGGTTTGCCTCTTGTACAGACGAACAAGATTTACGATTTTTAGACAATGCAGCAGAATTTAAGATTCTTTCTCCGGTTTCAGGTGAAGGGGTTATTTTGAATCCTGAAACACCAACCAATCCAGGTTTGTCATTAACTTGGGAAGATATGGATTACGGAACACCTACTGAAGTAACTTATACGGTTCAAGTAGACAAATCAGGGGATGATTTTGATACTCCAATTGATTTGGTTAGTACTTCAAATACTTATGCAACGGTTACTTCTGATGCATTAAATGGTGCTTCATCAGCAGCAGGTCTAACTCCTTTTACTCAAGGAGGTCTTGAAATTAGAATTAGAGCTACAGTAGGAACAACTGGTAGCGAAGAGAAATTTTCGGATGTAATCACTTATTTGGTAACTCCTTATTCTACTGAATTACCAAAATTAGCGGTACCTGGAAATCATCAAGGATGGAATCCTCCAACAGCACCAAGAGTAGCTTCATCTGCTTTCGGTGAAACAGATTATGAAGGATACGTATGGTTAGATGGTGGATTCAAATTTGTAGCACCAGATCCAGCAGGAAACTTCAATTGGGGTAACACTGATTGGGGTGATGACGGATCATTCTCAGGAGCATTAGCTGAAACAGGAGAGTCTGATATTACAGCTGCTGCAGGATACTACAGAGTAAGAGCTAACACTACAACATTGTTATATTCAATAGAGCCTGCTACATGGGGTATAGTTGGTGCTGCTACTCCAGGAGGATGGGGAAGTAGTACTGCATTAACTTACAACTCTTCTACCAAAAAATGGGAAGGTGTAGTAACTTTATCTGCTGGTGAATTTAAATTCAGAGCTAATGATGCATGGTCTATCAATTTAGGAGGAGATCCTGATGGAGATGATTCAATGAATTATGATGGTCCAAATTTATCTGTTGATGCAGGTGGAACTTATAATGTAGTTTTAGATTTAAGTAATCCAAGAAAATATTCTTATTCAGTTACACTTCAATAAGTCAATTAAAAATAACTAAAAAAGGGTTTCTTTAGGAAACCCTTTTTTTAAATTTCAAGCTATGAAAAATGTTTTTTTATTTCTAATTGTTGGGTTGTTTAGCAGTATAACATTTGCCCAAGTATCATGGCAAGGAGGTTCTAATCCGGATGCTACAGCTTCAGCGACCATATTGTTTGATAAAACTGGTACAGGTTTAGCCACTTATACCGGAACTATTTATGCCCACACCGGAGTTACTGTAAATGGAACACCATGGCAAAATGTAAAAGGATCTTGGGCTAATAATACTACCCAACCAGCTTTAACATTAGTTTCAGGTAACATTTATAAATTAGACTTAACACCAACCATTTTACAATTTTACAATGTTGCTTCAGGATCTGTAACCAAAATTAATATGGTTTTCAGAAATGCTTTGGGAAATGCACAAACAGTTGATTTATCTTTGAATGTCGGAGCTTTCCAAGCCTCTTTAATTACCCCTGTGGAATACAGTAATACCATAATCAATAGCGGACAAAACTTTTCGATTACAGCCTCAAATACTAATGGATCGGCTAATTATAATTTGTTGGCCAATGGAGTAAGTATCAATACCTTCTCCGGGACAAACTATAGTTATACCGATACCAATATTACGGCTAACAAAAGTTATGAGTTGCAAATTACACAAGGTACTACTTTCTTTTCAAAAACTTTTGGAGTTATAGTAAATGCAGGTACTGTTAATGAAGTAATGGGTTCTTCTCTGGAAGACGGAATTAATTATAACACCTCTGATGCCTCTAAAGCAACTTTAGTTTTAGACGCACCAGGAAAA
Organism: Bacteroidota bacterium; assembly: GCA_039804545.1. Taxonomy (GTDB): domain Bacteria; phylum Bacteroidota; class Bacteroidia; order Flavobacteriales; family Flavobacteriaceae; genus Flavobacterium. The sequence goes on from JBDLVY010000112.1 coordinate 3,536, forward strand.
GATTTTGTTTACGTAGCCGGAAGTTTTAATAACTGGCAACCAGGAACTAATTATTTAATGAAAAAAGATCCAAGTACAGGGAAGTTTTGGTTAGAATTAACCGGATTGACCTCAGGACAACAATATACTTATCAATATTGGGTAGTAGATGCTACACCAACAACCAATTCACCGGTTGTTGTAAAAACAGCGGATCCCTATTCAACTTTGGTTTTATCACCTTTTGATGACCCATATATTCCGGCAGCTTCTTATCCTAACTTACCGGCTTTCCCGGCTGGACAAGAAAGAGAAGTTACCGTTTTGCAAACCGGACAAGTGCCTTACAATTGGAGTGCTGCTACAACCGGATTTGTTAAACCTAAAAAAGAAGACTTAGTGGTTTATGAAGTTTTAGTCAGAGATTTTGATGCCGATAGGAACTATCAAGATTTAATTGATAAAATCGATTACTTCAAAAATTTAAAGGTGAATGCTATTCAGTTAATGCCGGTAATGGAGTTCGAGGGTAATGAAAGCTGGGGATACAATACGGCTTTTCACATGGCTTTGGATAAGTTCTATGGTAATGCAAATAAGTTTAAAGAATTTATTGATTTGTGTCACCAAAATGGAATAGCAGTTATTTTAGATGTCGCTTTAAATCACGCTTTCGGAAGAAACCCGATGGTCAGAATGTGGATGAAAGATCCTGATGGCGACGGTTGGGGCGATCCAGCGGCAGACAATCCTTATTTTAACGAATTTGCCAGACATAGTTATGGAGTAGGAGCTGATTTCAACCACTCTTCTACAAAAACTAAATATTATACCAAAAGAGTCATCAAACAATGGATACAGGAATTTAAAATCGATGGATTCCGTTGGGATTTGACCAAAGGATTTACTCAAGCTTGTTCTGCTGGTGACGATACTTGTACTAATGCGACTCAAAACGACCGAGTTGCTGTTCTAAAAGAGTATGCCGATTATTCTTGGTTATTAGATCCTACACACTACGCCATTTTCGAGCATTTAGGCAGCGATAGTGAAGAGCAACAATGGGCGAATTACCGTATAGGTGAAACACCAAGTAAAGGGGTAATGATGTGGGGTGAATTGCATGAAGCCTACAAACAATTGGCCATGGGATATTCAACCAATGCTGATATTAACAGAATGGGTCACGTGAGCAGAGGATTTACCGGAAAACGATTGATAGGTTATCCGGAAAGTCATGACAAAGACAGATTGGTTTATGAAGCGGTTACTTTCGGAAACGGAAGTGGAACTGCGCCACCTTTAAACAATTTGAACAATGCCGTGTCAAGAATGTCAGCTATTGGTGCTTTGTCTATTTTAGTTCCCGGACCAAAAATGATTTGGCACTTTGCAGAATTAGGGATGAACAATTCAATCTACACTTGCGAGAACGGAACTGTAAATTCAGAGGCCGATGTCACCACAGGAGATTGTAAATTAGCCACAAAACCACAACCACAATGGGTAAACAACTGGTTAACTATGACTACGCCTAACAGACAACAAGTGTATAACGATTGGAAAAGGTTAATCCAAATGAAAATCGATGAACAAGTGTTCGAAGGTAATTATGCCATTAGCCCTGACGGAAGTAATATCAGACAAAGAATTTATGTGTATGATGATTTATTGCCGTCTACACAATTGAAAAATGTGGTAATTATTGCCAATATGTCTGTGGCAAGTCAAAATATCAATCCAAGTTTCCCATATACCGGAAACTGGTATAACCTAATGGACAATACACCTTACAATGTAACCAATACTACGGCAACAATAACTTTACCTCCAGGCGGTTTTAGAGTTTATGGAAACCAACCTTTAGCTTTAGGAAATGAAGATTTTGATATTAATAATAAAGTTAGTTTGTATCCAAACCCAACTTCAGGAAGCTTTAGTATCAAAGGACAGGTTACCAAAGTAGAAGTTTATTCGATAACCGGACAAAGAGTTAAATCATTTGAAAATATTTCATCAGAATCATATCAATTTGATATCAATGAATTGAACAAAGGCGTTTATCTTGTCAAAGCTTTTGACCTGAATAATAATTCCGCCACGATGAAATTAATTAAACAATAAGGTTAGAATTAGTTATATAATTATTTTGCAGAAGCCACGTTTTTATAGCGTGGCTTTTTTTTGTAAAAATTTCACTCTAAATTTTTTTGTCTCTGTGATGAATTGTATTTTTGACTTATTAAAAGCTATCATCGTCAATCCTATTCTGGATTTTTAAGACAACTGAAATCATTTGGCTTTATTATTCTTTTACTGTTTTTGATACCAATACTGTTTTCGGGAGAATTACCGATGAAGTAAAAACCTTTGCTAAAAAAAACTAAAGAGAAGATGTTGCAGATGATCAAAAAACCAATACATAATATATGAATAATGCAGTTGCCGGTTTTTCAAAATTATCCAAAGAAGAAAAAATCAATTGGATTGCCCAAGAGTATTTTAGTAACCCAACGGAAGCGGTTGCAACCATCAAACAGTATTGGAACAGTGATGTCAAATTGCAACAGTTGCACGACGAGTTCATAGAAAATACCATTACCAATTTTTATTTGCCGATGGGCATTGCCCCCAATTTCCTTATCAACGGAAAATATTTCTCGGTGCCAATGGTAATCGAAGAAAGTTCGGTTGTAGCGGCAGCGGCCAAATCAGCTAAATTTTGGAGTACTCGCGGCGGATTTAAAGCCACGGTCTTGAATACAGAAAAGATTGGTCAAGTTCACTTTTTGTTTCAAGGCGATTCAGCCAAACTGCAAGCCTTTTTCAATACTGTTAAAGCCACTTTAGTTGAATCTACTGAAAGCATTACCAAAAACATGCAAAAACGTGGCGGCGGGATCTTAGGATTAGAACTCAGAGATAAAACTTTAGAATTAAATAATTATTACCAATTGCACGCCACTTTTGACACCAAAGACAGCATGGGTGCGAATTTTATCAATTCGTGTTTAGAGCAATTGGCCAAAACTTTAAAAGAAGCAGCACAAAATCATACCGACTTTAACGAAGCCGAAAAGAATATTACTGTTGTGATGAGTATCTTGTCAAACTATGTTCCGAATTGTGTTGTTCGTGCTGAAGTTTCTTGTAAAGTAGAAGATTTAGCCGAAAAGAAAATAGAAAACCCTCAAGAGTTTGCCGAAAAATTTGTGCAAGCTGTTCGTATCGCCGAGATTGAGCCTTTTCGTGCCGTAACCCACAACAAAGGGATTATGAATGGCGTTGATTCAGTAGTTTTGGCTACCGGAAATGATTTCCGCGCTGTAGAAGCAGGAGTTCATGCTTATGCATCACGCAATGGACAATATTCTAGTTTGTCGCATGCTAAAATCGAAAAAGGCATTTTTACTTTTTGGTTGGAAATTCCTTTGGCATTAGGAACCGTTGGAGGATTAACTTCCTTACATCCTTTGGTTAAAATGGCTTTGGAAATCTTAGGAAAACCTTCCGCTCAAGAATTAATGCAAGTAGTGGCGGTTACAGGATTGGCACAAAATTTTGCCGCGTTGCGTTCGCTAACCACAACCGGAATTCAAGAAGGCCACATGAAAATGCATTTGAATAACATACTAAATCAGTTTCAAGCCACCGCTGAAGAACGAAAAGCAATAGCAGAGCATTTTCAAAACAGTACAGTGACTCATGCTTCTGTGGTAGCATTTATTGAAGACTTAAGAAAGTAAAATTTCCACCGCAATTCTTGCAACAATTATAAAAACATTCGTGCATTCGTGGCGAAAATAAAATGAAAAAAACCTTCTACAGTAACGGAAAATTACTCATCACAGGAGAATATGTGGTGCTTGATGGTGCCAAAGCTTTTGCATTGCCAACCAAATATGGTCAAAATCTAATCGTAGAACAAGGAAACAATCGTGTCATAAAATGGACGAGTTATGACAGTGATCAAAGTATTTGGTTTGAAGATACTATTCCGTTTGATTCCATAATTAGGAAAGAGCGCCATGACGATGCCAAAAGCGTTAAAAACACTTTAATCGAAATTCTACACGAAGCTTATTTGATGAATTCAGATTTAATCACTTCAGCTGAGGGTTATAAAATTTCCACCGAATTAACGTTTCCCAAATTATGGGGTTTAGGAACATCTTCTACGCTAATCAACAACATTGCACAATGGTTGCAAATTGATGCCTTTGAGCTGCTTAAAAGAAGTTTTGGCGGCAGTGGCTACGATATTGCGTGTGCCCAAAATAATTCCGGGATATTATACCAAATTATAGACGATAAACCGTTTGTGGAAATCGTAGATTTTAATCCCGACTTTAAGGATAAAATTTTCTTTATTTATTTGAATAAAAAGCAGAACAGCAGAAATGCGATTGCCTCGTATTACAGCAATCAGGTAGACATTCGCAAAACCATTCCGGTGATTGATAACCTTACCAAAACTGTAGTAGCGGCTGATGAGCCAAAAACTTTTGCTTTGGCCTTAAGCCAACACGAAATAGCCTTGAGTAATATTTTAGAATTGCCAACAGTTAAAGAAATTCTATTTCACGATTTTGAGGGAGTGATTAAAAGTCTTGGTGCTTGGGGTGGCGATTTTGTACTGAGTATTTCAAAAGAAAATCCAACCCGGTATTTCAACGAAAGAGGTTTTGATATAGTCATACCATACCAAGAAATGATATTATAATAAAATAAAAAACCCCGAAGTTAATTCGGGGTTTTTTATTGAATGTGATTTACGATTAATAAAAATCAGCTCTGTTGTCTTGGATGTCTGCTTCGTTTTTCAACGCTTGCATAAATCTTCCGGCATTACCGGTAGCTTGTGGCTTTAATTTATTCACGTAATCAGTATATTTTGGAAGCGCCGGTGCTTTTGTAACGGTTTTTGTAACCAACACATAAACGCCTGCATTGCCATCAATAGGTTTTGAAATTTGTCCAGCTTTTGAAGTGAAGGCAGATCCAACCACTTTTGGTTCAAATCCTGCACCCGGAACAGCTGGGCTTTCAAGAGTTAAATCAACCGCGTTAACAACCGCAGCTTTGTTAGAAGCTGCTATAGCTGCCAATGAACTTCCGGTCATTTTAGCTTTAATCATTTCTGCTTTCTTTTTGTTTTTCAAAAGACCTTCTACTTGTGGTTTTGCTTCTTCAACAGCCATTAATCCTTTCTCATTAACTTTTTTCAATTTAACAAT
>JBDLVY010000113.1:0-17927 GCA_039804545.1 Bacteroidota bacterium
TACCAAGTGCTCGCAATTCTTTGGGTAAAGTTTCGGAAACCAAAGTGATTCCGGCGCCTAACTCTCCGGCCAAACCAATTCCGGCTATAAAGCGCAACCAAGCATAAATTACTCCTTTATCGGCAAAATCCATTTGGGGTAAAAATCCACAAGCAATATTGGCCACGGAATAAACGATAATCGAACCAAACAAAACGGAAAGTCTACCTTTTTTATCCCCAAAGATGCCCCAAACAATGCCTCCTAAAACCAAACCAATCATTTGGTAATTGATGATTATAGTGCCAACCGTATCGGCATCTAAATGCATGTCTTTCAAACTGGGAATACGAACAATACCAAAAAGCAGCAAGTCGTATATGTCTACAAAGTAACCTAGAGAGGCTATGATTACAGGGAAACCAAACAAGTGTTTTAGTTTTTCTTGACGGGAAAATCGTTGCATTTACGGGATTTTAACATTAGCAATCAAATATATAAGTTTTTGTGTTTATGTAAACCTAATTTAGTTTTACCTGTTAAAATTTTTACAATTGGACTTGAATCTGAATAAATCAGCTTACATTTGTATATACAAATATCGCAGGATATGAACCGCAGTAATTTTATAAAATTAGCAATAGGAGGAACGACGATGATGGCATTAAATCCTATATACAATTGGTCAAAAGACTTAAAAGAAACCGATACCAAACTTCCCGTTTTGTTTATTGGTCACGGTTCGCCTATGAATGGTATTGAGGACAATGAGTTTTCAAGAACTTGGACCCAATACGGAAGAGAAAATCCCAAACCCAAAGCAGTATTGGTGATTTCTGCTCATTGGTTAACCAATGGAACACATATAACCGCTATGGAAAATCCGAAAACCATACACGATTTCGGAGGTTTTCCACAGGCTTTGTTTGACGTTCAATATCCTGTAAAAGGCAGCCCTGAATTGGCTTTGGAGACTTCCAAATTAATCACTTCGACCCAAGTGGAACTCGACCACGATTGGGGTTTAGATCATGGCACTTGGACGGTTGTTCGACACATGTATCCCCATGCAGATATTCCGGTTTTACAATTGAGTATTGATTACAGCAAACCACCGCTATACCATTATGATTTGGCCAAAGAATTGGCTTCGTTGCGCCGAAAAGGTGTCTTGATTATTGGTAGCGGTAACATGGTGCACAATTTGAGAATGGTGGCTTGGGAAAAACTCAACGAACCTGAATTCGGCTACGATTGGGCGAATGAAATCAATCAAGTTTTTAAAGACAAAATTACTACCGGCGATGCCCAATCTTTAATTGCTTACGAAAAATTAGGCAGTGCGGCGAAGTTAGCGATTCCAACACCCGACCATTATTACCCTTTATTGTATACTTTGGGATTACAAGATAAAAACGATGAGGTAAGTTTCTTTAACGACAAAGCCGTTGGAGGTTCACTCACTATGACTTCAGTAAAATTTGGCTAAATAAAAAAAGGAAGCGATTAACTTCCTTTTTTACTTTTATAACCCTAAAGCTTTTTTAGTTTTGGGCAGTAAACCGTCTTTGTGAAGTAAGACGGATATGGCTTTTAATTTTAGGTAAGAAACACTCATGTAAACAAAACCATCTCTGCCTGATTGGGTTCCCCAAGAGTTTTTGACTTTATAATACACATTCCCTTTTTGGTCTTTGGCTTTACCCACAATGTGCATCAAATGATCGTCCATGGTATTGTAATTTTCAAATTCGGCTTGACGGAAATCCGCATTAATCTCTTTTTCGGGTTTGATTTCGTCTAATATGGCCGTAGCATCTTCTGTTTTTTCAGGAATAACTGCAATACCTTTGAGTCCGGAAAAAGTAGTCTCACTTACATCACTGTCTAATGCAATCGTAAAACCCATATCAAGCGCATAATCAATATTTTGAACAAATTCTTCCAAAGTCAAATTGTAAAAAGAACCATTGGCAAAGTTGTCTGGAATATTGAGGATAAATTTATCATAAACGGGTTCATGTGTGAAGGAAGTTATCGTAACATAGTCATTCAAATCAATCTTAAACTCTGCCGAAAATTGTTCAGCATTGATAGGCTTAACAGCATCAGTTTTCCCCATGTACTTGTCTAAAACAGCCTTGTAATCGGCTTTCCAGTTAGTGTATTTTGCAGGGGTTGTTTCTACGGCTTTTTTAAGAATTTCTTCTAATTCCGCTACCATTTTAGAATGGTCGTATTTGTCATTGGGGTTGATTTTTCCCGAGAAATCACTTTGTAATGCAATGCCATATTTTCGAGCACTGTTGATGACATCGTGGTTCAAACCGCCTTCGCCGAATTGAGCTTTGCCCTGTCGCATCACATAATTATCTGCTTTGTCCAGGTAAATATTTCGCACGTTGTACATTTCAGATAGGTCTACTTTAGTGCCTTTAGTGCGGATAATTTCAGCTTCTAGAAAAGAAGTGGTAGAGAAACTCCAACAAGTTCCGGTGTTTTGCTGGGTGACTACCGGTGTAGCTTCAATGTCTTTAATAATTTGAAAATCATACTTTTGGGAAAAAGCATTTAAACTTAAAAATAATGTTGTAATCGTGATAAAAGTTTTATTCATAAGAATATGTTTGGTGATGAGGTTTAACTCGAAAAATGATTTATTTTTACGCTAAAATAGTAGATTTTGTTTGCGAACAACTATTTTTAACTAAAATATAATAATCCTTATAAAAGTAAGTTTTGACATGAGCACTATCAATTGGATTACTGCCAAAGAATTTGAAGATATCACTTATAAAAAATGTGACGGTGTAGCCCGAATTGCGTTTAACCGACCGGATGTACGCAATGCTTTCCGTCCCAAAACGACAAGCGAATTATACGATGCCTTTTACGACGCCATGGAAGATACTTCTATTGGAGTGGTTTTGCTTTCCGGAGAAGGACCGAGTACCAAAGACGGAATATGGTCATTTTGCAGCGGAGGTGACCAAAAAGCACGTGGTCATCAAGGCTATGTTGGCGAAGACGGTTACCATCGTTTGAATATATTAGAAGTCCAACGGTTAATCCGCTTTATGCCCAAAGTCGTAATTGCGGTAGTTCCCGGTTGGGCTGTTGGTGGCGGACACAGTTTACATGTGGTTTGTGACCTAACATTAGCCAGTAAAGAACACGCTATTTTCAAACAAACCGATGCTGATGTCACGAGTTTTGACGGCGGTTACGGTTCGGCGTATTTGGCCAAAATGGTCGGACAGAAAAAAGCCCGAGAGATTTTCTTTTTAGGCCGAAATTATACGGCACAAGAAGCGCATGATATGGGTATGGTGAATGCTGTTATACCGCATGAAGAATTGGAAGATACAGCCTATCAATGGGCACAGGAAATATTAGAGAAATCGCCAACGTCAATCAAAATGCTAAAATTCGCCATGAATTTAACCGATGACGGCATGGTGGGTCAACAAGTTTTTGCTGGTGAAGCCACGCGTTTGGCTTATATGACTGATGAAGCGATTGAAGGACGAAATGCCTTTTTAGAAAAAAGAAAACCGAATTTCGGTAAAAATAAATGGATTCCATAAAAATGAGTGTTTAGTATTTAGTGTTCAGTCATCAGGTTGGATTTATAAAAAAATAATTCTTTGAGATATATATGGAAAACTTTACCAATGAAATCATTGATACAAAGGCTTTGTCACGGTTTGAAGCGGTTCAATTGTCACCTATTGATCCTAAATATTGGCAAGTGATTTTGCTTAGTATTTCGGGCTTCTTTTTGTTGGGTATAGCTATAATCGTTACTTTGCTTTTTTTGGTGGACGAAGAAGTAGAGCACAAATCGTTAATTTTTTCAGGTTACACCGCTGTTTTTGCCATTGCTTTATTGTTTTCCCGGATTAGCTTTAAGAAAAAAGCTTATGCTTTCAGAAACCACGATGTGATATTCAGAAGCGGTTTTATTGCCACCAATACAATGGTTATTCCTTATAATCGCGTCCAACACGTTGCGCTACATGAAGGTTTTATTGCTCGTTTTTTTGGTTTAGCCAAAGTGGAAATTTTCACTGCTGGCGGTGTTTCCAGCGATTTGGAGATTCCGGGTATTGCCAAAGAAGAAGCCGAAAACATCAAGCAATTGTTGATGGGTAAAATTCAAAAGCAACTCTAATGGAAACCAATTTCAATCAGCCGCAACGCCAGTCTTTGGTGGGTATTTTGGTGATTTTCCTAGAAATGATTTTCCAATTCCTCAAAGCTACATGGCCGATTATAGTTATTTCTTTATTGAAAGCTGATTTTAAGTCAACTTTAGTTGGGTTCTTGATTTTATTGGCTGTAGCGATTTATTTTGGCGTTTATTCTTTTTTAAAATACCGAAATTTCACTTTTTATATTGATGAGGAAAATGAGGAGTTTATCATCAGTGAAGGGATTATCAATAAAACTAAAACAACGATTCAGCTCCATAAAATCCAACAGGTAAACATCAAGCAAAACCTAATTCAACGGTTAATCGGAGTTTATGCATTGGATGTTGATACTGCCGGAAGCGACAAAAAAGAAGGTAATATCAAAGCCGTTTCTCATGATTTAGCCTTGGCTTTGAAGTCGAAATTGTTAGAGAATGAAGGTAAAGTTACACCCGTTTCAGAAGAAAATACAGTAACTGAAAACCCTATATACAAAGCAATTCCGTTTCTCAAAATCAATTTGGGTAGTTTGCTTAAAATCGGAATTACATCCAACTATGTAAAGAGTGTTGGATTGATACTGACGTTCTTTTTTACTATATACGAAAACCTGCACCAAGCCGGCGCAGAAGATGTAATCAGTACCGAAAAACTGGAAGGCTTTGTCGATAACAATTCGGTTTGGTATTCGGCACTTGTTTTTGTACTGATCATGTTCAGCGTGATTTTTTTAATCAATATTTTGCGCACCATTATTAAGTTTTTCGACTACACCGTTACCAAGCAAAAAGGCTCGCTCATGTTGACTTACGGTTTAATTAATACCCAAAGTACCATATTGAAACCCGAGAAAGTGCAGATACTTAAGGTGTCCAGTAATTATTTCCAAAAGAAACTCAATGTGCTGGAAATCAAAATCAGACAAGCCATTAGCAACGAAAAGAAAGACAACAAATCACTGATTGAAATTCCGGGTTGTAATACGACAGAGCGCGATGAAATTTTAAAATTATTGTTCAAACAATTGCCTGAAAGAGGCGTGATGATGCAGCCTAATATCCGTAGATTGATTTTTTCGGTATTTATCATTATTGTACTACCTTTAACGGGTTATTTTTTGTTCGGAAAATATGGCGAACCTATAGTGTTTGATTACGTCAATATTGCTGTTTTTTACACTATTTTTATGTTGGTTTTACTGTTTTTCGGATACCGAAATTACCGTTTGTTTGTCAGTGACAATCACATCATCAAACAAAGCGGTGCTTGGGATGTTGACCATGAAATTATTGAAATCGGTAAAATACAAGCCATTACAACTTCGCAATTGTTTTGGCACAAAAGTTTGAATATTGGTTCATTAACCATGCACACTGCCGGCGGTAATATTACTTTCCATTTGGGAAAATTTGACAAAATAAACGAATATGTAAACCTTTGGCTGTATGAGATAGAAACCTCTAACAGCAATTGGATGTAATAAACTAAGATTACTATGAAACATTGGATTGAAGCCGCTCGAGTTAGAACGTTACCACTTTCGGTATCGGGGATTATTGTTGGAAGTTTTTACGCCATGTCACAGGGAATGTTCAATTGGAACATCGTTATTTTTGCGTTGCTGACCACTTTGGGATTGCAAATTCTGTCCAATTTTGCCAATGATTACGGCGATGGGGTTAAAGGGACAGATAACGAGGACAGAGTTGGGCCAAAACGCGCTATTCAAAGCGGACTCATAACGCCACAAGCCATGAAAAAAGCGATGGTGATTATGGCACTAATTACTTTGACTTTTGCGCTATTACTTATTTATTTTGCCTTCAAAGAAAGTTACCTGTTGTACTCTTTTATCTTCTTGATATTGGGGATTTTGGCTATTGCCTCAGCAATTCGCTATACTGTTGGAAAAGGAGCATACGGATACCGTGGTTTTGGCGATTTGTTTGTGTTTATTTTCTTCGGATTGGTGAGTGCTTTTGGGGTTTATTTTATGTTTTCGAAAACCATTGACTGGTTGTTATTATTGCCAGCCACAGCGATTGGCTTTCTGAGTGTAGGGGTTTTGAACCTGAACAATATGCGTGATGAAGAAAGCGACAGAAAATCCGGTAAGAATACTATCGTGGTGAAAATGGGCGGAGCTGCGGCTAAAAAATACCACTTCTTTTTGGTGATTTCGGCCATGCTTTTGGTCTTGTTGTTTGGTTTTTTAAATGATTTTCATTTCGATCAATATATTTTTGTAGTAGCTTATTTTCCTTTGATAGGCCATTTGATTACCGTTTACAAAAATAAAAACCCTAAACTTTTAGATCCAGAATTGAAAAAATTGGCCATCAGCACGTTTTTACTTTCGGTTCTTTTGGCCTTGTGTCTGATTTTCTTTATTTCAGATGTGGTAGTGAATTACGTTTAATTTAAATATTATTGTTATGAAAATCACCTTCTACGGACATGCGAGTATAGGCATTGAAGTCAGCGGAAAGCACATTATAATTGATCCTTTTATTTCGGGAAATCCTAAGGCAGCGCACATCGATATCAATAGCTTAAAAGCCGATTATATTCTTTTAACCCACGCACACCAAGACCATATTCTCGATGTAGAAACCATTGCTAAAAATAACCATTCGATCATTGTTTCTAATTGGGAAATTGCAACCCATTATGGCAATAAAGGGTTTCAAAACCATCCCATGAATCACGGTGGAAGTTGGCAATTTGATTTTGGCAAAGTGAAATATGTCAGCGCTATCCATTCAAGTTCGTTTCCCGACGGCAGTTATGGCGGTAATCCGGGTGGATTTGTTATTGAAGGCGAACACAAAAATATTTATATTTCGGGCGATACGGCTTTGACGATGGATATGAAATTGATTCCGATGAGAACCAAACTAGATTTAGCTATATTTCCTATCGGGAATAATTTTACTATGGATGTGGAAGATGCCATTTTAGCCGCTGATTTTGTCAATTGCGATAAGGTTTTAGGATGCCATTATGATACTTTCGGTTTTATCGTTGTCAATCATGATGAAGCCAAAAAGAAATTCTTTGACGCCGGAAAAGACTTAATGCTACTCGACATAGGAGAAAGCATTTCGTTATAAAATATTAGAGAAAATAAGGGTGTCAGTTTTGGCACTCTTATTGTTTTAGGAACAAAAAACGTATTATGAAATTTTCAATTTTAGGGTTGCTATTGGCCTTTACTTCTTTAGCTTTTGCACAAAGTAATGAAGGATTTTGGGACAATATCAGAACCACTGACGAAACCATTTTACTCGAAGCCGGAAAGCGTAAAGTCATCAAAACGACCGATTTTCCCAATGGAACTACAGAAGTAGTTTATCGCATTTCACTTTTGGATGATAATCAAAAAACCAGCTCAACGTTAGTCTCGGTTTTAAAAGCCATTCCCGATCCAAGTGGCATCAGTCAAGGCGCTGCTGGTACTGTGTTTTTATTGTCTACCATATCCGGCGAAGACAAATGTAAGTTTGCTGTGTTTACCAATGAAAATGATGCGCTACAATACGAAAAAACGGGTATCGCTAAAAACGCTTGTGTTGTTCAGGACGAACCGGTGAATAAAGCAGCCAAACTCCTAACAGAAAAATCCAGATGTTTGCCTCAAAACAGTCAGAATCTCTGGTTTGGGTTTCAAAGCGAAAATTGGGTAATGAAAGAGAAAATCGTTTTAGAAGTTGTGCCTTGGGTGAATTATAATTTGAGAAGTGGTTGGACCAATGAAAACAAGAAAGAGGTTTTGGCTTTGGTAGAAAAATTAGAGATGACCCAAAAACTGACCAATAAAGACTTGTTTTTAGGTAATTTTTTAGCGGTTTTTATCGGGAAATATACTTATACAGAATATAAAAAGCTTTTAACCGCTGAAAAAACCAAAGCCATTGATACTATAGTAGAAGAGAGTTTGGTCAACTCCGGACAATTGAATGGTTATTTGGACCGACTCAGAACGGAAGCCCAAAAGCTCAATTTCAGCAGTAAATCGGATGATGCGGTTGCTAAAATTCAGAAGGAAATCATTGAAAAAAATAGAGCCACTGCCGCTGATTATGGTTTGATAGGCAGTTTGTATTTGTCTTCCAAACAGTTTGTAAAAGCGGAAGCAGCTTATTTGAAAGCTATTTCCATGAACCAATCGGAGTTGAATTACCAATTGCAATTAGCCCATGTTTACATGTTTACTGACCGACTAAACAAAGCCAAAGACATTCATAAAAAGTACCAACAAAACAATTTGACGGGGAATATAAGTTGGGCAAACCAAACCAAAATCGACTTTCAACAGTTTGAAAAAAATGGTTTTGCTACCGATAATTTCAAAAAGATTTTACGCCTTTTAGACTAAAAAAATGACTGCAAATTACCACAAATATATCCTTCATTTCAAACAACCTTCGGGAACTTCGCGAGGGGTTTTAACCGATAAAGAAACCTGGTTTTTGGTGCTCGAAAAAGAGGGTAAAAAAGGCATTGGCGAGTGTGGAATTTTACGCGGATTATCGGCTGATGATCGTCCTGATTATGAAGAAAAATTGCAATGGGTTTGTCAAAATATTCACCTCGGTGAGGAAAAATTATGGCAAGAATTGATGGAATTCCCTTCGATTCAATTCGGAGTAGAGATGGCTTTTTTGTCTTTAAAAAGTGAAAATCCATTTGTTTTATTTCCTTCAGAATTTACCTCAGGCGAAAAATCCATCGTCATCAACGGACTCGTTTGGATGGGTGATGAAGCGTTTATGAAACGTCAAATTGAAGACAAAATTGCGGAAGGTTTTACGTGTATAAAAATGAAGATTGGCGCCATAGATTTCGATAAAGAATTGGCTTTATTGCGTTTTATTCGCCAGAATTTCGAGGAGAAAACTATAGAGATTCGGGTCGATGCTAACGGCGCTTTTTATGAAAATGAAGCTTTAGATAAAATAAATCAAATTACTGGTTTTAAGCTTCATAGCATAGAGCAGCCAATTCAAAAAAATAATACTGACATGATGTCAGTCTTGTGTAAAAGCACCAATTTGCCTATCGCTTTAGATGAAGAACTTATTGGCGTTTTTTCTTTGGGAGAAAAAGAGCAATTACTGCAAAAAATCCAACCGCAATACATCATTTTAAAGCCGAGTTTCATCGGTGGCTTTCGTGGTACTTTAGAATGGATTTCCCTGGCCGAAAAATTTAATATCGGTTGGTGGATTACTTCCGCGTTAGAAAGTAATGTGGGCTTGAATGCAATTGCCCAATTTACTTTTTTGCAAAATAATATGATGCCACAAGGTTTAGGAACCGGAAGTTTGTACACCAATAATTTTGATTGTCCGTTACATGTTTCTCAAGGCCAACTTTGGTATCGAAATGAGCTCGAATGGAAATTCGATTTAAACCAAATATAAACTCTGTGAATCTTTAAAAATCTCTGTGCATCTCCGTGTAATTTTTTTATAGTTACACAGAGATTCGCGGAGAAAAAAAGAGACTCACAGAGTTTGTTTTTACCATTAAGAAGTTAAGGATTTCATTAAGAAAAATTGAGCCTTAATGAAAACCTTAACTATTCTCAACTTCTTAATGTTTCAATTTTATTTTCCCCAATCAATTTTTCGCGAAAAATACATCACTGCGCCAAGGATAAAAAACAAGCCTATGCTTCCAACCAAAAGTGCATAATCTTCCATTTGGATAATCACATAAATGAAGGTGTACAATACGGAAAGTGATGTCGCAATAAACAGCGGGAATTTTCTATTTTTCAAAATCGAAATGGAATAGAGTGTAATCATAATTACTACTGCAATTCCGGAGATGCCATACGCCAAACTAAAACTACTGTGTTCGGTAATTGAAATCAATAAAGTGTAAAACATAATTAGCGCAATCCCAATCATCGAATATTGAAAAATATGAATATTAATTTTACTTATCGACTGAATCAAGAAGAAAATTAGGAATGTTAATCCGATTACAAGGAAACCATACTTAGAAACGCGCTCGTTTTGCTGGTATTCGTCGACGGTATCGATTAATTTTACGCCAAAGCGATAATCCTCCAAATCAGGCAGAACGTTCGCGTATTGCTGCGAAAACGTGCGGTTGATGTCTAAAATTTTCCATTCGACATGAAAACCGTCTTTGTTGATTATTTTAGTGGTATCGTTGGCGGCAAATGAACCTTCAAAACTTGGCGATTCCCAATCGGAATCAATCCCAACAGAGGTTAGTTTTCCAATCGGAATAAAGTTGATGCTGTTGCTACCGTTGTAAGTGATGCCAAAATTGAAATTGAGATTGTTATTTGTTGCCAAAGTTTTATAATCAAAGAGATTGGTGGCTAAAACACTGTAATTGCTTTTGTCATCCGGTTGGGGTTCAAAGGTTAGTTTCTCATTGTTGAGCTGGATTTTTAATTCACTTTTAATGCTTTTTAAATTGGTTGTTTTAACGATAATGGCTGCTTTGTCCCATTGAATACTCTCTTCTGAGATATTGAGCTTGGTAAAATTAGGAGCTTTGAAATTACCTTTAAAGTTCATGTTGGCTGTAAAAACCACAGGATTAAACAAACCGCGTTTTAAAGATTCGTTTTTCTTCACCTTTGAAGTATTGGTCAATTCATTTGGAAAGAAATAGGCAAAGTTGGTCGTAGCCCTTCTTTGTAAAGTGGTTGCGCCGGTTTTTTGATCAATGACGTTGATGTTCTCGTAAGTGTTATATGGTATTCGCAAAACCGGACCGTAAAAAGCGACATCACTGCCCCAAAGATTGGAGATTTCATTAACGACTTCAGATTTCCTTTGGGAACGTTCCAGAATCAAATTCTGAACGAAAAGTAAAGGAATGAGTAGGACAAAAGTGAGTAATCCCACCATGATCATTTTGGCGGTGGTAGATTGAAAGAATGTTTTTTCTTCGTTGTTTTGTAGTTCTTGAAATTCTTGATTTTCCATGGTTTAATTGTTTTTAGGATGAATAATTTTGATGCATTGCGATATAGAAGTAAAGGATAGCGATGGGAATATTGCCAATCATAATCAGCATTTTGATGGCTAATGCTTCTCGGTCATTGGGATAAATACAGAAACGATAAAGCAGATTGAGCAAGACTATTCCATTAAATAATGAGGCGAACAGTACGTAAAAAAAGCCTACAACCAGTAATTGCATTGAGTTTGGAGAGAGTAAATAAAGGATTAGAATAAGCGTGCCAATGGCAAAGGAACCTAAAGCCAAATAGGTTGAAAATCGGCTTGAGTTTTCTCTTTGATTATAAATTTGTGTTTCCATGAGTGCCATAATTTGAAGTTAAATTCTTTTTGATTAAATAGGAGAAATAGATGAATACGCCAAAGTGTACTGAGAACAGTATCGATTTAGGAGTAATAACCATTTGAAACAAATCAATAGCCAAATCAATCGGATTGCTAATGATATCCCAACTGTTATAGCGCAGAATTCGGCCTATATAAATTCCGATACCACAAAGAAAACAAATGGCAGGAATGAGCAAGTTGGTAGTTTTTATGTTGGTGAACTGCAGGATAATTTTCTCAAAATCGAGTAAGGACAATATCCCAAAGGCAAAACCAATTAGGGCATAAGAACTCAGTATAATCAAGTCGAGCCAAAAAACGTGTCTGTCCGAGTTAACCAAATGCACCAAATCGGTTATGATATAAAACGCATTGGGCACAAAAGCCAACCAAACCGCTGAGATAATCAACACTTTAAATTTAGAGGTCTTTTTTATGTCTAAAGTCAATAAATGGGAGCTAATCACATACGGAATTACCGCCAGAAACAAGTTCCAAATCAGGAAAAACAAGTAAACAGAATTGGTGATTTTGACCCTGACCAATAAAAGCGATAGACAATACAATCCATAGAAAAACAACAGCTGGTTGGTTTTTTTGTTTTGGTTAAAAAGTTTTAGTGCAAAGTTCATTTTATTTGATATTAAAAGAGTTTTGGATGTTTTGTAAAGGAAGATGAAGCATTTTTTCAAAAGCTAAATCGTAGAAATGATGGGCATTTTGTCCTCTTTTATAATAATCTAAAAAAGTATTGAATCGGTTAGGGTAGAAGAGTGTACCCATAAAAATTACCAAATACAAATAGGCGCTTTTTTTGCCGTTACCCAATAAATAATACTGCATTCCGATTTCTTCAATGACCGAAACACCGGTGTTGGCCAACACATGAAAAACATCGTGGTCTTCAAGTTTGGGTTGCATTTCGAAATTGTATTTCAACAAAAAACAACCCATATGAAAGCCCAAACTGTCTTGTGGATATAAAATCAGTTCCTTGGGAGTAATTGGCCAAGGTTCATTCTTTTTGAAGAATTTTTGGTAGGGCTTTTTGCTCCACTCATACATTTTTTCGATGATTAAATCTCTCATAAATTAAATTAAAAGTACTTTGAATTTCAAAGTAAATGAATAAAAAAATAGTTTAGCTTTTCGATATTAATTTTTCAAGCGCTTCAATGTGATCTTGAAAGGCTTTTTTTCCCGCTGCTGTAGCGATGTAACGCGTATTGGGCTTTTTCCCGATAAATTGTTTTTCAATCATGATGTATTCTTCGGTTTCCAGTGCTTTGGTGTGGCTGGCTAAATTGCCGTCGGTGACACCAAGCAATTCTTTGAGCATGTTAAAATCGGCACTTTCGTTCACCATCAAAACCGACATGATCCCCAAACGTATTCGGTGGTCAAAAGCTTTGTTGATATTTTGGATGAGGTTTTTCAAAATTAATAAGTGTCAATTACGGTTACCAATAATGGGGAATCTACCAATTGTGATGGTGCCACGACTTTTTCTTCTAACGGAATTGTTTTACCGTAACGTTCCTGCAAGATGGCTTTTACTTTTGGATTGTCTAAATTAAAATTTTTTAAACTTTCCAATTCACAAAGTTCAATTCCCGCTGCATTTTTATAGATTTTCCAAACCAATTCGGAACAATATATTTTGTCATCTGTCCATTCAAAATAAAGGTCATAATCTTTGTTTTTAAACTGACTTCCGTAAGATTTCATTTTTTCAACTACCGAAGTATTTAAAACGGCATTGGCATTTTTCAATCTTTTAACCAAATAGGCATTGCCTTGACCATGCGAAATCCATTCTTTAAATGGCGTAATTTTAACCGGTTGAACCGCTTCATAAACATATTTTTCGCCTTTGATTTCATAAATAATACCACAATGGGAAAATTTCGAGTTGGTAGCAATCCTAACCGCTTCACATTGTCTGGATTGAGAAGTTTGAAAGATAATATCGCCGTCACGCAATGATTCTTGGGCTTTTTTATCTAGTTGGACAAAAGCTTTTTCAACTTGAATTGAATTGACTTTCGCCAATGCAAAAAAGGCAACCAGCAAACCCGCTATGATGACAACTGTTTTTTTCATGGCTTACTTCCTATCGTATTTAAAATACATAATGCTTCCGTACAATATATTGCAAACCCCAAACCCTAAAGCCCAAAAAAGCAATCCATAACTTAGAAACCAGGTTGAGAGCAATCCGAGTAATATTTGTGTGATGCCTAAGTAACGAACATCGCCAAGGGTATATTTACTGGCATTTACACAGGCCAATCCATAAAAAATAAGCGTTAGCGGAGCAACCAATTCCAATATGTTTTTTTCGATTAGGAAAACTATAAAAAATCCACCGGTTAACAAAGGAATTAGAAAATTAATCAATAATCTTCTTGAGGTTGGGTTCCAAAAAGACTCTTTTTCCTTTGTTGCTTTTCTCAAACTCAAAAATAATCCAGTTAGAATAGATAATATCATTACAGAAGAACCAATAATCAATAATCGGTATACCGCTTCAAATGAAATCACTAAATCTCTGTAAGAACCTCCAGTTGAAGTGTCAAAGTATATTGTTTTGTAGGCAAGCCATGCGCCAATTAATGAATATACTCCTGCGAGTACACCAGATAAACCACTCAACGACATAAATCTTGATGACTGTGACATCATTTGCTTGATGTCTTGAATGTCTTTTAGATAATCTTTAGCTTCCATATAAAAGTACTTTGAAAAACAAAGTAAATAAATATTTTTTCGGTAACCAAATGTTTTTTCATTTATTTTTGGTAAAAATTATTTTATGAGAAAGCTTCTTTTCCTACTCACCTTTTTTACTTCCTTTCTTCAAGCTCAAAACAAAGACGAGCAAATGCTTTCTGACATATACAAAACTGCATTGACCAATTCTAAAAGTTATGCTTGGTTAGACTATTTGTCAAATAAAATCGGGCATCGCTTGTCAGGCTCTACTGGCGCTGAGAATGGCGTTGTTTATACCAAACAACAATTAGAAGCTTTAGGTTTGGATAAAGTGTATTTACAAGAAGTTATGGTGCCCAAATGGGTTAGAGGCGAAAAGGAAACTGCTTATATTTTGGATAAAAAAAATAAAATCAGTGTTCCTATTTGTGCGCTTGGCGGTTCAGTAGCAACGCCAAAAGAAGGCATTACGGCTGAAATTATAGAAGTTCATAGTCTTGCAGAATTAGAAACTTTAGGCGAATCCAAAATTAAAGGCAAAATAGTATTTTACAATCGCCCGATGGAACCGGAGAATATAGAAACGTTTAAGTCTTACGGACATTGTGTTGACCAACGTTATGCTGGTGCCAAAGAAGCTGCTAAATATGGAGCTATAGCTACCATTGTACGTTCAATGAATTTACGATTAGATGATTTTCCGCATACGGGCGCACAGAGTTATGGTGATTTGCCCAAAGAAAAATACATTCCAACGGCGGCTATTAGTACGAATGGAGCTGAATTGTTGAGCCAAAAACTAAAAGAAAACAGTCAGTTGCAATTTTACTTCAAACAATCTTGCCAATCTTATGACGAGGTACTTTCTTATAATGTAATCGGAGAAATCACCGGGTCAGAACATCCGGAAAAGATTATGGTGGTTGGCGGCCATTTAGATTCTTGGGATTTGGCCGATGGTTCGCACGATGACGGTGCGGGCTGTGTACAAAGTATGGGCGTTTTGGAACTTTTCAAAAAATTAAATTACAAACCTAAGAACACCATTAGAGTCGTGCTTTTTATGAATGAAGAAAACGGTGGAAAAGGAGGAAAGCGTTACCAAGAATTGTCTCAAACGAATAAGGAGAATCACATTTTTGCCTTAGAAAGTGACGCCGGCGGATTTTCACCAAGAGGTTTTTTCTTTGAATGTGATGACAGTAATTTTAATAAAATTATGAATTGGAAAGCATTGTTTGAACCTTACTTAATTCACAGTTTTGTAAAAGGCGGAACCGGTTCTGATATTAGTCCGTTGACGTCAGGCAAGATAGTCAAAGCCGGATTAAAACCCGATTCACAAAGGTATTTCGATTACCATCATGCAGCCAATGATACTTTTGAAGCCATCAATAAAAGAGAATTGGAATTGGGTGCCGCGACTATGGCTTCCATTGTTTATTTGTTTGATCAATATGGTATTGATTAATTGAAACCTACCGAATTATATATACTCAACCAACCCGAAAAGTACCGAGACATGCTTTTGCATATCATTGCAGTTGTCCAAAATACGTTGCCGGAAGCTACATTAGAATACAAATGGCGCATTCCTTATTTCTACTATAAAAAGAAACCGTTTTGCTATCTCAATGCCAGTCACAAAAACCAATTTGTAGATGTTGGTTTTGCCAAAGGCTTTGCGTTAAAAAAACATCAGCAACAATTAATAGCTGACAATGGCAGAAATACCATAAAATCATTGCGCTATTATACTTTAGAGGGAATAGATAATACTGTTTTGATTCAAGTCATTAAAGAAGCCAAGACTTTATATTAAAAAAAACGTCCCGAGATTATCAGGACGTTTTTAATTTTAGTTTTTAGTGATTTTATAAATCCAACCGGTTTTTGCCTCACTTCCATTATTGAACTCAATGATGTAATAATAAGTTCCATCAGGTAAAGCATCACCATTGTCAGATTGACCTTTCCATTCGTCTTTGTATTGATTTTTGCTGTAAATTTTCATCCCATATCTATTATAAATACTAAGATTTTTGACATCCAACAAACGTAAATCAAAGAAATCATTGTTGTTGTCATTATTTACAGAAATCCCTTTTTGAATACCACAAAAGATTCTGTCCAAAGTAATAGATTCATTTCTAAGACAGCCATCAGGAGTGGTTACAGTAACATTAAAACTTACCGGTAATTCTTCGATGACAGAAGTTGAATTTAAATACTGGGTTACGTCTAAGGTATTCATATTGGAACCAATTAGTTGTTGGGCTCCATTAAACCAAGCAAAACTTGCGGCATTAATATCAAAGGTATTGTTGACTGCAGTAACTTCTAAAATGAAATTATTGTCCACACAACTACCGGTGATATCAAAATCAAATCCGCTTTGAACCGTAACTGCAAGTGCTCCGTTGGCAGCACATTGTCCCGATGAAGGGATAAATATATAGGTGCCGGAAGTTGTATTGTCAATAACAGACGGTAACCAAGTTCCTGTTACGCCTTCATTAGAAGATGCAGGAAGACTAGGTGCCGTTTCCCCAATACATAATGGGGCAAAAGCGTTAAAAGTTGGATTCACAATCGGATTGACAGTAATCGTTAAAGCTGATGTTGGTCCGCATACACTCGAGTTTAAGGTAAATGTATAAGTTCCTGTTTGCGTATTATTGGCGGTAGCCGGAGACCAAGTTCCGGTATAACCTTCAATGGAAGTGGTAGGTAATGAAACAGCATCTCCGTTACAAATAGTAATTGGACTGAAAGTGGCCGTTACATAAGGTTTTACTTCGATAGTACCGGTTAAAGGAACGGTATTACAAATTCCGGTAGCAGCTACTGTAAAATTAAAAATACCTGATTCTGTTGGGGTTCCACTAATAGTAAAAGTTCCGGTGCCTGAATCAAATGTACCGGTAACTCCGGCAGGAAGACCTGTAACAGTAATTGAAGTAGCATCAGTTGATGTATAAACAATATTTGCAATGGCTAAGTTGATGCATACAATTTGACTGTTGTTATTAGAGGTCAACGTAATTGTTGTAGATGGTATGATTGAAACCTCTCCCGATGTTGGCGATGAACTACAGGCAAGAGGCGTGTTTGGCGTTGCAACAACAGTATAAGTTCCCGGGATAGCTGTTGAGAAGCTATTAATATTACCTGGATTTGTAAAGCCAACCGGCACTGTCCAAACGAAATTATAGGTGGTACTATCCTGTGGTGTAGCAGTTATTACAGCACTTTGAGTATTACAAATGGCCACACTATTGACAGTTACCACTGGCGCTCCTGGATTAATTAAGTTGATAACTTGATTTGAAGTTACAGAACAACTTGCATTGATAAGATTAAAGTCTGTATATACACCCGCATTTAATCCTGTTATAATAATTTGTCCACTGACATCAGAAGTATAGTTGGTTGGACCAACCGTAAAAGTGTCATCTGTATAAGAAACAGCGTATACTTGATTTGGAATTAATCCTCCGATAGTAATTGTCCCAGTAGTACCATTACAAGTCAATGGATCGGTTCCGACTACGGAAGCACTCAATGGTATTACAAATGTGATAGTGTCAGGCGCATTAAAAGAACAACTGTTTACACTAAAACTAAAGTCAGCATAAGTACCAACATTTAATCCACTGATGGTGTATTCTCCAGATGTGTTGGTGGTAATAGTAAT
>JBDLVY010000114.1:0-11723 GCA_039804545.1 Bacteroidota bacterium
CTACACCACTACTTTTAGCTGAATTAGCATTCCCGTATGTTAATGTTCTATTTAATGATTGTTGGACAACCTCAATTGGATTTTTAAATTTTTTCAGGAAATAAGAAACAGAAAATAATTGCCCTTTACCTGGATAGAATTCATACCGTATATCATAATTTTGCACAGTAGCTCTTACCAAATCAGGATTTCCTTGTGTAAAATATCTATTTGTAAAATCGTAAAACCCAAACGGTGCTAATTCTCTAAACTCCGGACGATTTAATGTTTTAGAATAACTCAAACGCAAATTCTTTTTTGGGCTAATCGAAAAAATTAAATTAGCTGAAGGTAAAAAATCTACTTGATTAGTTTTTGTATTAAGATACTCTGTTTCAGTCAACCTTGTATCAAGAGTTTGGGTAAAATCTTCCACTCTAACACCCCAAATCAATCTAAATTTTTCATATCGGTTATCTAACATTAAGTAACCCGCATTTAGTTGAGAACCTGCCTGATAAGCATCATTAAATTTTGAAACTTCAAATAAGGTAAAACCATTAACTCCTGGTGAAATTACCCCCATGTTTTCTACATTAAAAATAGTTTCGTTAGGCAACGTTAACAATGAGTCGTCGAAAGTCCCAAAATCTAATAACCTATTATATTGTAACTGACGAGCAAAAAAATCTCTGTTTCTAGTTTGTACGAATCCCCCAGTTTTTATTTCATTGGTTAAATCTTCCCCAATGGTAAATTTCTTGCTAATATCAAATTTTAGCCCACTAATATTCTCTTTGTTTTCTGAAAAAAACATCCCGCCTCCGTAACTACTTCCACCTGTGTTTGCAGTGATAATTGCAGTAGGGGTTGACGCGATTGGGTCTGTACTATCTGGGTCAGTGGTTATATATCTATTATTTCTTAAATTAGGAATGTTACGAAAGATATCACTATAAAAAGCAGACCATCCAATTTTGATTTTTGATTTAGGTAAATAATGTTCTCCGCCCAATTGTCCTGAATAAATTCGATTACTAGTAAACCATCTAATGTCTTCATCAAATAATGGTAAATCAGTAACATCTCGTTTACCTTGCCTAACTGTAACTAAATCTCTAGAATTGAGACTTAAGATATTTTTGAAAGTTAAAGAGTTATTTTGGTTAAATTTAAATGAAAAATTGGCTAACGCACTTGTTAATACTTGTTGTGAATAATTTCCTCCTTTGTATTTTTGCACTAAAACAGAAGGCTCATCAGTTCCACTTTCATCAAAATCACTATCAACAAACTCATTGAAATTATTGGTCAAGTTATGAGTAGCTGAAAATAGAACCCCAAAAACCTTATCTTTTATGTCATAATTTCTACCTATAGAATATTGAAAACTAGTATTGGGCTTAAATTTTTCGTTTTTAATACTCCAATCATATTCGAAAGTTTTTGCTATCTCCGATCTTTCTGTAGGAGTTAAGGAATTAAAAACCTCTGTACTTGGCATTGCAGAAGGAAAATCACGCGTTCCATCATCAAACCCTAACCAATCTGTTGAGCCTCCCTTATATGTTTTTCCTTCTTTGAAAGTAGTAACAGTGTTGTATCCTGAACCTACTGTGATACTTTGAAAATCTTTATCTGAAACAGACTTAGTATTGATTTGAACTACACCTCCGGCGAATTCACCCGGTAAATCTGGAGAAGCTGTTTTAGTGATAATAATGTTATCGAGCATATTGGAAGGGAATATATCAAAGGAAAAAGCTTTCCTGTCAGATTCTGAACTTGGTAGTGGCGATCCATTTAATAAAGATGCATTATATCTATCGTTCAATCCTCTTATAATAACAAAACGATTGTCTTGAATACTAGCACCACTTATTCTTTTCAAAACATCGGAAGTATTCTTGTCTGGAGTTCGTTTAATCGTCTCCGCCGAAATCCCATCTGAAACTGTTGCACTATTTTTTTGCATGGTTAGCAATGACTTAACCGATTCCGCTTTGGCTTTAGTGGGAGCTTTTATAACAATTTCATCCAACTGGTTGTTTTTTTCTTCCAATGAAATAGTTAAAACATATATTTCATCTTTGATTACAATAACTTCTGTAATCTCTTTTTCTTGGAATGTCAAAGCAGTTATTGTAAGTTCATACATTCCCGGCTCTATTTTCGAAAAAATAAAATTTCCTTCTGCATCGGTAACTCTCGATTTATTTAAACCTTTAATACTAACGGTTGCGCCAGGAAGAGGTTGTCCTGTTTTGTCATCAATGACGACCCCTTTAATCCCTGAGGATTGAGAGTACACCATAGAGAAAGAAAACATTAAAAGAAAACTATAAAATAATTTTAAACTAAATTTCATGATAATTAAATGTTAAAAAAAACAAAAGTATCATGAGAGATTGCAAACGGCATTAACAGAAAATTATGTAATTATTATCAAACAACAAGTGTTGTCAACTCATTGTTAATCAATTATCAATATAATTTGAATTGAAAACTTTCTGATTAACTATTACTTTACATATTGGAAACATTATTGCTGCTCAAAGCAGAAAAACCAATTAAAATTGTTAACATGAAAATGCGAATTATTGCAGAATTAAAACAAAAAAACCTCTCATTGCTGAGAGGTTTTTTTAAGTACCCGGAGTGGGAATCGAACCCACACTCCTAAGAACACGAGTTTGAGTCGTGCGCGTCTACCAATTCCGCCATCCGGGCATTCGGTATTTGTGTTTTATGGGTGCAAATGTAAAAAAAAATCTTCACGCAATCAAAAAATACTTAAAAATATACTTTCACAGTCGGATTTAATTTCTAAATTTGCACCTCGGTAAAACGAGCAACTACTAACTAACTACACCCGAGGCAATTAATACCTGAAGTTTAGACAGACGTCAAAACCGAATTGTATGAAGCGCAACGGAGTAACAACAACAAATTACAATGTCGCATTTAGAACCCGAAGCAAAAATATTTGCCTGTTCACAAAGCGTTCATCTGGCCGAACAAATAGCTAACAACTATGGCGTTCCGCTGGGTAAAGTTACGTTCTCAAAATATAGTGATGGTGAGTTTCAACCTTCTTTTGAAGAATCAATAAGAGGATTACGCGTTTTTATTGTTTGCTCTACTTTTCCAAGTGCCGACAATTTAATGGAGCTATTGTTAATGATTGATGCGGCTAAAAGAGCATCAGCCCGACACATAACTCCTGTGATTCCTTACTTCGGATGGGCTAGACAAGACCGTAAAGACAAACCCAGAGTTCCGATTGGAGCCAAATTAGTAGCCAAATTATTGGAAACTGCCGGCGCCACCAGAATCATGACGATGGATTTACATGCCGACCAAATTCAAGGTTTTTTTGAAAAACCGGTAGATCATTTGTTTGCGTCGACTATCTTTTTACCCTATGTGAAGAGCTTGCAGTTAGACAATCTAACCATTGCTTCACCTGATATGGGCGGTTCCAAAAGAGCTTATGCTTATTCTAAATTTTTAGAATCAGATGTAGTGATTTGTTACAAACAAAGAAAAATTGCCAATGTAATTGACACGATGGAGTTGATTGGAGAGGTAAAAGGCAGAAACGTAATTTTGGTTGACGACATGATCGATACCGGAGGAACACTAGCCAAAGCAGCCGATTTGATGATGGAGAAAGGCGCTTTAAGTGTAAGAGCGATTTGTACGCATGCTATCCTTTCGGGAGAAGCTTACGAGAAAATTGAAAACTCTAAATTGCTTGAATTGATAGTAACCGATTCTATTCCGTTGAAGAAAGAATCAAGCAAAATAAAAGTGGTGAGTTGTGCTCCTCTTTTTGCAGAAGTAATGCACATGGTGCAACACAACAACTCTATAAGCGGGAAGTTCCTGATGTAGTTTAAAAGTTTAAAGTTTCAAGTTAATTGAAAGCTAACTTGAAACATGAAACACTTCAAAAGAAATTAAGTATTTGAAGTTTAGCACAAGGTTGCGTTAAGGATTGAAGCAAGTGCCGTGCACTGCGGAAAGCCTGACCCGAAGGGACACGAGGCTGCAAGCCGACTGCCCGCAGGGAAACGCCCAAAAAAGTATTTTTTTATTAACTATATATTTTTACAATGAAATCGATTACGATTAAAGGACAAGAAAGAGAAAGCGTAGGCAAAAAAGCTACTAAAGCCTTACGTGATGCTGGAATGGTCCCTTGCGTTATTTACGGAGGAACTACACCACAGCATTTTGCAGCAGAAGAGAAAGCATTTAAAGGCTTGGTTTACACTCCAAACGCACACACAGTTGTGGTTGATTTGGCTGGAAAAACCTCTAATGTTATTCTTCAAGACATTCAGTTTCACCCAGTATCTGACAAAATTTTACACATTGATTTCTTCCAATTAAATGAAAGCAAAGAAATCACTATGGAAGTTCCGGTGAAAATCGTTGGAACATCTCCAGGTGTATTGTTAGGTGGTGATTTACGTTTGAACTTAAGAAGATTAAAAGTAAAAGCTTTACCAAAAAATCTTCCGGATTATGTTGAAGCTAATATCTCTGAATTGCAAATGGGTAACAAATTATATGTTACCAAATTGGAAGCTAAAAACTTCAAATTGATGCACCCGGACAACACCGTGGTATGTCAAGTGAAGATTTCACGTGCCGCTATGAAAGCCGCTCAAGAAGCAGCAAAAGCAGCAAAAGCTCCGGCAAAAGGAAAGAAAAAATAATTTTCAAGACCTTAATAACAAGAAAAGCATCAGTTCACACTGGTGCTTTTTTTATGGAATCGCTACAACAAAGAGTTTGCACAAGCAAACACCTATAAATAAAAAAGCAATAACATATGTTACCGCTATAAAATATCTTTAAACATATAAAATCAAATTAGCTACTTTTACAGCATGAATTGGTTTTCTAAATTATTTACAACAACTACCACTGCTGAAAATTCAGAAGAAGTGAAATCGGAGATTCATGAACTCCAACAAAACAATATAGAAAAAGTGAATAAAAAATACCTCATCGTCGGACTGGGCAACATCGGAGCCGAATATGTCAATACCCGCCACAACATCGGTTTTAAAGTGTTGGATTATGTCGCCCAAAAAGAAAACCTAACTTTTGAAACGGCCAAACTAGGTGCTGTAACAGAATACAGTGTTAAAGGAAGAAAGTTAATCCTTTTAAAGCCCAACACCTATATGAATCTGAGTGGCAAAGCCGTAAAGTATTGGATGGAAAAAGAAAACATCGCCAAAGAAAATATCTTAGTGATTACCGATGATTTGAATTTGCCTTTCGGAACGATAAGAATCAAAGGCAAAGGCAGCGATGGCGGACACAATGGTTTGAAAAACATTCAACTCCTTTTAAACTCTTCCGAGTATCCGCGCTTTCGTTTTGGAATTAGTGATGAATTCAAAAAAGGACAACAAGTGGATTATGTTTTAGGCGAATGGTCTGAAACCGAAAAAGAGAAACTACCCGAGCGTTATGCCATAGCCCAAGAAATTATAACGTCTTTTGCGCTGGCCGGACTCAACAATACCATGAATAGTTTTAACGGAAAATAAAAAAGGAAACCAAATTGGTTTCCTTTTTTATTATAGATAGAATTTTGGGTTTATTCAACCGCTATTCTTTTAACCATTTTTCGGTTGCCATCTGTTACTCTCAACAAATAAATTCCTGCCTCAGCATTATTTAATTGTATGTTTTCGTTAAATGTCGCCAAGTTGGTATAAGTGTTTTCAAATATTTTTCTGCCTCTGATATCAAATACATCCACTTTTATTTCATTAGAAACCGGGTTATCATAGTTAATGGTAAAGTTTCCGTTGTTTGGATTAGGATAAACCGTTACATCAGCCATTTCAAAAGACTCATTGTCTAAAGTACATCCAAAATCAACACCCCATGATACTAAAGTCCCAGTGTTATTGATGCTGTTGTCTGTTACAGTTAATGTCCAGTTTCCTAAAGAAGATTTGTTGTTATAACCAGATAATGTTTGGAAAGATTGGTAAGTTCCCGAAGTTGGATTACCACAAGTAATGGTTCCGGTCCCGTCTGCGAATGTAACATCCAATCCGTTGTAAAATACAGAATTACAAGTTCTATTCCATAAGGTACGCAATGTTCCGTCAGGGTGTTGAATTTTAACTACCAAATCCCCAATTCTAGGGTGGTTAATTTTCAAATTCACTTTCATATTACTGATATTAACTGCTGTTGGTACATTAATTATAGAAGTTGTTGTTGCACCGGCAGCATTGGCTCCTGTTCCATCAGCAATAGCAGCATTTGGAGTAGAGTTAAAAGAATTACACACAGCTCCAATAGCAAATACTTTAGAATTTACCGCATAATAAATATTAGCCGTAGGCTCAATTAAAAGTCGACAATTAACACTGGCTGTAGCCGGAACTGTAATAGTTTCTGAACCATCATTTGGTGTATTAGCCAAGATGGTATTAAAATTCAAACCACCATCCGTAGATAATTTAATATTTACATTAGCCGATCCTGCTAATGAGGTTGTATTGGCTACATTCCATGTAATGGTTTCTGTACTTCCAGGAGTCCAGTTGATTCCTGTTGTAGACTGTGAAGTCAAAGTAAAAGGCCCTGCAGATTCATTTACAGTTACAGCCATAGCACCGGTATTGGTTTGACCGCCACCAAGGACGTTATCTCTAACGGTAAATGAAAAGTTTAAAGTTCTGGCAACTGTAGAAACTGTTTCCCAAGTAGTAGTCAATTGACCATTAAGTACACTTTGAAAAGCAGGCATATATCTTACCAAAGAAGAACTTGGTACCACCGATCTGAAGTTAGGCCCATCTGTTTTTGTTGGTGAAGGGAAAGTTGAAGTTCCTCCTACTGTTGTAGCGTCATTGTTTTGTTCCCAACTATACGACAATACTTCTCCTGCAGTACCTGAAGCAGTACCTGTTAGTTTAAAAGCAGTTCCGATAGGAATGGTATAACTTGAACCTGCACTTGCTGTTGGTCTAGGGTTTGTAGCTACAATACTGGTATTTACCGTACAGGTTTTAGCCACTAAATTAGATTGTATCTGAAAAATACTTCTGTAAGTATAATAATCATCTGAGTGAGATTGCATGTCTGTTCCGCCACCACCAATTCCGGCATAAGCCATAATGGTAGATCCACTTCCCGGTTCCACATTTACACTGTTGTTTTCTGTAGTATGTGTAAAAGTATGGTTAGCTCCCATTTGGTGTCCCATTTCGTGAGCAACATAATCTATATCAAAAGTATCTCCGGCAGGAACTCCGTCGGCCGGTGATGTATATCCGCTTCCTTTTCCGGCATCACAAACACAACCAATACAACCGGCATTTCCACCACCACCTGAAGCACCAAATAAGTGTCCGATATCATAGTTGGCATCTCCAATTACATTGGTTAAATTGGTTTGAAGTTCTGCGTTCCATGCACCACCTGAACCAGCTGCTGCGCCAGAATAAGGATCTGAAGCTCCATTAGTGTAAATTACTAAATTATTATTGGCAATGATCAATAATTTAACCGCTAAATCTCTTTCAAAAATTCCATTACAACGGGTCATGGTAGCATTCATGGCCGCTAATGCACCGGCAACTGTACCGCCATGGTAAGCACCATATTCTCCTGTACAAGACAAAGCCAAACGCATGGTTTTGTATACTTGGTTGTTTGAGAACGTAGTGTTGCCGTTTCTTTGTAATTCTTGGTGAATGGCTTGGTCTTCTGACGAACAAACAAATGGCATTTGACCGGCAATTCTGGTTTTTGAATCAAACACTACATAAACCGAACGGTCTTTAGTGTATGGTTCAATAAATTCAGAACCTGAATCTGCTCTAAAAACCATAGTTTGAACTCCGTAAGGAGAAAAACTAAAATTTAATACTGCAGTCGGATCGGTAATTCCTTTTCCTACATAGGCTCTGATGTCTGGGAAATTAGCTTGTAAAGCCGGTTCAAAATTTGAAGATTCCCAAACCAAATATTTTTCTAATGCTCCGTTCACATTCGGAAGCACAATTTCAACTCCTGGCTGACCTGAAGATAATTCAGCAACATTAGTAAGTGATTGCTTAAATTGAATTGCATTAAACTGCAATAACTTTTGATTTTCAGCATAAGGATTTTCTCTTATTTTTTCTGAAACTACAGGACGTTCATCGCTGTAAATTTGCCATGCATTGTCTTTTTGAGCGCTAACGGTGGCAATTGATGTAATAAAAATTACAAAAAGTAAAATTTTTTTCATGTTGATTGGATAATTTAAAGAAGCCAAAGATAGTTATCTTTCAATAATTTACAAATCCCAACCACTTTTTTTGAATGGTATTTAACAAACTTTAACAACTATTCCTATATTCTTATTTTTTGGTGAAAAGCATTACTATTCTCGTATTTAAGGTTCTGAAAATTATTGTATTTAAATTCTAAAACATATTTTTGCATCAAATCTTTTACATTTCTTGAAAATAGTCCATTCCATAAAATCTTTTGCAGCCGGTAAGCCCACTGTTGTTACCATTGGCACTTTTGACGGCGTGCATCTTGGGCATCAAAAAATATTGGAACAAATCATTAGCTCGGCAAAATTAAACGACTGCGAAAGTTTGGTTCTGACCTTTTTCCCTCATCCGAGAATGGTCTTGCAGGAAGGAACCGAAATGAAGCAACTCAATACCCTCAATGAAAAAATAGCTTTATTGGCCCATTTGGGTATTGACCACTTAGTAGTGCATCCTTTTGACAAAGAATTTTCAAGAATGACTGCCGAAGAGTTTGTCCAAAAAGTATTGGTAGACACTTTCAACGTTCAAAAAATCATTATTGGATACGACCACCGTTTTGGCAGAAACCGCACCGCCGATATCAATGACCTAATCCAATTTGGCCAAACTTACGGTTTTGCAGTAGAACAAATCTCCGCCCAAGAAATCAATGCCGTTTCCGTGAGCTCCACCAAAATCAGAATGGCTTTGTGCGAAGGACAAATAGCATTAGCCAATGAATTTTTGGGATATGACTATTCATTGACCGGAACGGTTACCAAAGGCCAACAATTAGGCAGGACTATCGGTTACCCGACAGCGAATATTCAAATCGAGGAAGATTATAAACTCGTACCACAAAATGGCGTTTATGTGGCCAAATGCGTACTTAACCAAAAAACGGTTTACGGCATGATGAATATCGGAAACCGACCTACAGTAAACGGAATTACCCAAACCATCGAAATCAACTTATTCGATTTTAACGATGACCTTTATGGCCAAACCATCACTGTTTCTTTACTCAAAAGAATGCGTGACGAACAAAAATTTGAATCTTTAGAAGCCCTTAAAAATCAGTTGGCTTTCGACAAACAAACCGCACTTTCATACATTAACCAACTGTAAATAAATTATTTACAAAAGATTTTTTAAAAAATAAACCTATCTTTTCTGTTAAATAACTAACGCTTGAAAGATAATTTCTTAAATTTGATAACATTGTTTTAATTATCCATTTAAAACCTATCAACATGAAACTACCTAAAGAAATAGCCAACGGAATCCTAATCTTTCTCGGAATCGCCTTTTATTTTTTAATCATGGAGTTTTTCGGTTTATCTAAAGTCATTTACCTTAGGATGCTCAATGCTGCCTTTGTTTATTATGGTGTAAGCATGACGCTGAAATCCAATGGTAAAGAAGGCAAAACAGACTATGTTTCCAATTTACTTTCGGCAGGCGGCACAGCCATTACCGGTGTTTTGCTTAGTGTTGTGGGTTTGGTGGTTTATATTTATGCCCAAGGCGGAAATGACTATATCAAAAATCTCTCTGGTGAATTTCTTTTCGGCGGAAGCCCAACAGTCAACGAGTATGCCATAGGACTATTGTTTGAAGGAATTGCTTCAAGCGTGATTGTCGTTTTTATTGCGATGCAACTTTTTAGAAGCAAAACGGCGGCTCAAGATTAACAGACTGCTTTTATTATTTTTCAAATTGTAACTTAAATACAAATTGACTACTTTTGAGGCATTATAAAATGTTACCTATGAGCATTACAAAACACAATTGGACCAAAGAAGAAATCATCGCCATATACAACAAACCCTTAATGGATTTGCTTTATGAAGCTGCCTCCATTCACCGCGAGCACCATGACCCTAATGTGGTGCAGGTTTCCACTTTGCTTTCTATCAAAACCGGTGGCTGTCCCGAAGATTGTGGCTATTGCCCGCAAGCAGCGAGATATCATACCGACATACAAGGAAACGATTTAATGACCGTAAGTCAGGTGAAAGCACAAGCCTTAAGAGCCAAATCTAATGGTTCTTCTAGGGTATGTATGGGTGCGGCTTGGCGTAATGTAAAAGACGGAGAAGAATTTGACCAGGTATTGGAAATGGTAAGAACCATCAACAAACTGGATATGGAAGTGTGTTGTACCCTCGGAATGCTGACTGAAAACCAAGCACAACGTTTGGCCGAAGCCGGTTTATACGCCTACAACCATAACTTAGATACCTCTGAAGATTATTATAAAGAAGTGATTTCAACACGCGGTTTTGAAGACCGTTTGCAAACTATAGAAAACGTGCGCAAAACTAACGTAACGGTTTGTAGTGGTGGAATTATAGGAATGGGTGAAAGCATTGAAGACAGAGCTGGGATGTTAGTGGCATTGTCAACTTTAAA
Source organism: Bacteroidota bacterium (assembly GCA_039804545.1). Lineage (GTDB taxonomy): Bacteria > Bacteroidota > Bacteroidia > Flavobacteriales > Flavobacteriaceae > Flavobacterium. The sequence goes on from JBDLVY010000114.1 coordinate 10,692, forward strand.
CCCGCAACCGGAATCGGTGCCAATCAACGCCTTAGTAGCGGTTGAAGGCACACCGATGGAAAATGAAAAACCGGTTGAAATTTGGGAAATGATTCGTATGGTAGCAACTACCCGTATTGTAATGCCGGAAACCCAAGTGCGTCTTTCTGCCGGAAGAACCGAAATGTCTCGCGAAGGCCAAGCCATGTGCTTCTTTGCCGGTGCCAATTCGATTTTTGCAGGCGATAAATTATTGACTACGCCAAATCCTGATGTGAACGAAGACATGAAAATGTTTGAAACTCTTGGATTGCTTCCGCAAAAACCTTTCATTAAAATCATGCAACCTACTACGGTAGAAGCAGAAGATTCTCAATTCCAACCTTTAGGCGAAAAACCAAAATGGTCGCGTCCGGGTCATGTTATTGAACGCAATTTGGAAGCGTCTACCAAAGGAAAATAAAATCACTTTACCCTAATAAAAAAAGTCCCAAACCATAAAGTTTGGGACTTTTATTTATCATGTCTTACTTATAATAATATTTTCTTGGTCACTATGGTGCCGCTTTCCAACTTGATTTTTACAATCAGTGATTGCTGGCTCAACGAAACGTTGCTCGCTCTAAAATCATTGGCTCCAATGCCCTTGGCTTGGTACAATTGTCTGCCCAATACATCGTAAACAAGTACTTCGTCTATGGTTTGCAAATAAGATTTTATCGTAAGTTCTCCTTGATTACTCGCAACTACAACACTGTTGTTTAAAGTAGCAGAGTCAGGATTGTCTAATGCCGAACCATCGGTATAACGCAACAAAAATCGGTTGTCAAATTTACCGCTTGTTGTGGTAAAAGTATAGGGCGAAGCTTTCAAATCATGGATGATATTCAACTCTAAATCTTCTACATAAATGTTAATCTCTTCATTGTTTAACACGCCTTCTTGTTGGTCGATGCTAATGCTGAACTCACCGTCAACAGAACTGAAATACCCTATCGGTACAATATCAGACTCGACAAAATTAGATCGCGCCTGAATTTTATACTTCTCGTT
>JBDLVY010000115.1:0-14148 GCA_039804545.1 Bacteroidota bacterium
GTAAAATATTTTTTTGTAAGTTTTTTATATATTAATTTATGTTTTTTATGTATTTAATCTATTATTTATACTTTTAATCGATTTTTACAAAGCTATTTTATAATTTTATGGTGTCATACAAAACAATTGAGAACTTTAACCTAACCCCAAAATCAATCATTAACTAAACCCCAAGAGTTATGAAAAATACATTACTTAACCTACAGAAAAATCATTTCCTTGTTATGGCGTTGTTAATAACGTCAGTTACACTTGGTCAAGACCTTTATGATTCCAATGGAAATATTATTTGGAATGCAACTACCAACAGTGGTTACAACAGCAACATTGATTTAATAGGTAGAGATGACAACCTGAGTTTAAACACAAAACAAAACACAGGTGTTTTCCCAACTCCATTCGTAACTATTGGATTAGGAGACATTGCTGCCTCAAACGCAACAAATCCGTACACATTCAGTGCCGATAGAAATTACCTTGTTTGGGGCGATAATAACGGCAATATGAATGATTCTGGCAGCGATGCAACTTTAAGTTTTGGCGGAACAACAGGCTTGACAACAGCAGTGGATCTTCCGAACAGAAGATGGAAAATTGTTGAATCAGGAAGCGATGTCGGCAAGATAAGAGTATCCATTCCAACTTCAGGAATGTCTGGCATGCCAGCGCTATCAGGCAATGATGCTTATGTAATGATCTTGGCTAGTGATGTCGGTTTTACAGCAGATGTTGAAACTGTCTTTTTAACAACTAGCGGAACAAATCAAATCGTTGATATTGATATAGATGGCACTAAATATTTTACTTTTGGTGTATCACATCAAAACACTCAATCAAGTCATGCTTCTTTTGATGGTCAAGATGAATTAATCAAGTTTGAAGCGGTTAATGATTTATCTAATCAATTTACTTTGATGTTCTGGGTTAGACCTACCGGTCAAAATGCCATGAATGATGATAGAACTATAGCTTCTAAATTTGATGGTACTTCAGGATATCGTATTTATTTAACTACAGACAATAAAGTAAATGTTAGTTGGACAGGAGGCACAACATTAACTTCTACAACCTCTCTACCAAATACCATTTGGCATAATATTGCCATGGTTTATTCCAATGGATTGTTAAAACTATACATTGATGGTGTTTTGGATTCTACTGTAGCTTCAACAGCTCCAACGACCAATACTAGCTTTTTCTCAATTGGGGCTGAGTATAGAAACAAAGCCGACATAAGAAACTACTTCTTGGGAGATATAGACGAATTTAGACTATGGAATCTTGGTTTGAGTATAACAAATATTAGGTTTATAATCAACCAAGAAATTTCGCAAAACGGATTAGGAATAAAAGGCGCTATATTACCTGCTAGTGTGAAAAAAAATGACATAAAATATTTAAAATGGTCTAACTTAATAGCTTATTATTCGATGAATTCTTTTATTGGAACTAATATTGATGATGATTCAATGTATTCAAATCGAGGGAATTTATTTAATCAAAATATAGTTACCATAGCTCCACAAACTGCACCTATGCCTTATGAGACAATAACAGATGGACAATGGACAAATACAGATACTTGGGCGAATGGGGCAATCATTAAAATTCCTAATGGAGTATCAATTGTTAATAATAGGACTCCTATTAATTGGAATATAGTTAAAACAAATCACAATGTATCGTCTGTAGCGAACAAAACCTTATTAGGTCTTTTGGTATCTGACAATACTTTGACCGCTGACAACAATACAAAAATTGATATTTCTCACTACCTTAAATTAGACGGGAAAATTGATTTGGCAGGAAAATCACAATTATTACAACTTACTAATAGTGATTTTGATGTAACTAGCACAGGGTCTCTAGAAAGAGATCAAATAGGACAATCAAATATTTACAATTACAATTATTGGTCTTCACCGGTTAGTTCAATTAACAGTACAACAATAAATCATGGATTTACTGTTGCAGGAGTAATGAAAGACGGAACTACATCAACACCTCAAAATATTGTATGGTCAGCCGGAATTGACGGATCTCCAACTAGTCCAATCACATTGGCAAGTTACTGGATATTCAATTTCCAGGAATATGAAAGTGGATTTGCTAATTGGGGTACAGTAGGACAAAACGGCACATTATTGGCTGGACAAGGATTTACCTTAAAAGGTTCTGGAACAGCCTCTACCAATCAAAACTATACTTTTGTTGGTAAACCAAATAACGGTACCATAACCTCAACGGTTTCTTCGGGAAATTTAAACTTATGTGGAAATCCTTACCCATCTGCCATTGATGCTAATAAATTTATTGATGACAATGCTACTAGTATTACCGGGACTTTATACTTCTGGGAACATTATAACACCAACACTTCACACAATACAATTCAATACCAAGGAGGCTATGCAACTTATACTAAAACAGGGGGAACAGCTCCAGTTGCACCTTCAGGAGTGAGTGGATTAGGAACAAGTGCTAAAAAACCAAAAAGATTTATTCCTATCGGACAAGGGTTCTTTGTAACAGGATCTCCAACAGGAGGGACAATTACATACAAAAACAGTCAAAGAATATTCGCAAAAGAAGACAATTTGAATTCTTATACTTTATTTAGAAATAACACCTCAGTTGATAATACAGCAGCTGATGACGTTATTGATTTAGAAGAATTCACTAAAATAAGTTTAGGCTTTGATTCTGCCAATAATTATCATAGACAAATTTTATTAGGGTTTATGAATCAAAATGCTACTTCAGGATTTGATAATGGTTATGATGGTTTAAGTATTGAATCATTATCTAATGATATGTATTTCATTAATCAAGGCATTAGATTAAATATTCAAGGAGATGGATATTTTAACAGTAACAACATCTATCCTTTAGGAATCAAAAATGCAGTAGCCGGAATTGTAAAATTCAGCATTGACAGTAGTGAATTTTTAGATGAAAATCAAGATGTATATATCTATGACAGTGTAACCGAAACTTATCACAACATCAAAACAGAACCATTCGAAATTGAATTACCGGCCGGAACAAACGATACCCGATTCTCATTGAGATTCCTTAATCCGGCTGCTCTGGGAACAAATGAAAACATATTGCAACAAGGTGTTACCGTAACCCATTCTCAAACAGACAATATGGTAAACATCAACAATGAGTTGCAAGAAGTTACAATCAAATCAGTTGCAATGTATAATTTACTTGGACAACAAGTGATTTCCTGGAAATTAGACAACCTAAATCAATTAGAAATGAATTTACCGGTAAGTGGAGTAACTACTGGAGGATACATCATAAAAATAAGCACCAACAAAGGTGATATTTCTAAGAAAATAATAGTTCAATAGTTTTTTATTTTGTTTTGACCCGAAAACGCTCTGCAAAAGTGGAGCGTTTTTTTAACCTAAAGCCCCAAAATTTATGCTTATTCTACTCACACTTAAACTAATCTCACTAAAATACCCAATAGATCGGATTCCGATTTTTCGCCGGATTTTAGGCTCTTCAAAATAAAAGACTCCCATTATTGGGGGTCTTTTTTTTTGCAATACGGTCATTTTTTTAAATCCATTATTCAAAATAGAAAAAGCCAACACTATTTAGTAGTCCAAAGTTGGTCAATAACCTATTGAAAAAAATAAAATCATTTTTTTGTAAGTATTTTTTTTATTTAAAAGTTAAAATGGTACCGTTTATCGATTTTTTAATACCTTTTATCGACAATATCGAACATTTTAATATTTTTGAAACGTCAAATAAAAATAATTAAAAAACAAAGTATTTATCAAGCCCCAAAATTATGAAAAATCTACTTTTTAAATTAGAAAAAAAATCAATACTACTATTAATCCTATTCACTGCAACAATAGGATATGGACAAAACAGAACACAAACTTTTACGAGCAGCAGCACATTTACGGTACCTGCTGGTGTTACACAATTAACTATTGAAGCTTGGGGAGGTGGAGGAAAAGGAGGAACAAGAACCAATAACAATAGTGCAGGAGGCGGAGGCGGAGGCGCTTATGCCAAAAAAGTTGTTACCGTAATTCCGGGAAACACTTATACCGTAAATGTTGGTGTAGGAAGTACCACTCCTACAACAACTACAGATTCAGATTCTTGGTTTAACAACAATACAACAATTTTAGCTAAAGGTGGTTCTAGTGTAGCAAACAATAGCTCTACTGGAGCTTCAGGTGGTTCTAGTGTAAACTCAATTGGTGATGTTGTGAGAAAAGGAGGTAGAGGATCAAATGGCAGTTCAGGGAATTTCGGCGGTGGTGGTGGATCATCTGCCGGTCTAAGCGCAATAGGTAATGATACCGCTAATTCTAATGGAGCAACAGCACCAACAGGTGGTGGTAAAGGCGGAAATGGAGCAACATCAAACGCTGATGCACAAAATGCCGGATCAACTAATGGAGCTGTTTCACCAGGCGGTGGCGGTGGCGGTGCCAGAAAAGATAGCGGCACAACAAAATACGGAGGAAGCGGAGCCAACGGCCAAATTATAATAAGCTGGGACGAACCCGAAATCAACCTTACCGGAAATGCCGTTTCTATAGTAGATGGTGATTCAACACCATCCACTTCTGACTGGACTGACATGGGTTCAACTGATACAAATGCAGGATTAACTACCAGAACCTTTACCATAGAAAATAACGGAACTAAAGATTTATCAATAGGTACAATAACAATAGGAGGAGCAAATGCCGCTGACTTTACTGTATCTACTTCTCCAAGCTCAACAGTTGCGCCTGGAAATAGCACAACATTTGTGGTAACTTTTAATCCCAGTGCAACCGGAACTAGAATCGCGACACTTAACCTTATTAATGATGATACTGATGAAAATCCATACGATTTTACTTTACAAGGTCTAGGTATCATAGATATTGATGGGGATGGTTTAGATGTTAGTGTCGATACTGATGATGACAATGACGGAATTAACGATATTGTTGAGTGTAGTACTTGTATCACTGACCCATTTGTTAACGGAAGTTTTGAAAACCCTATAATTTCAGCTTCTAGCTACTCAATTCTTCCAACTTCAAGTGTAACAGGATGGCAAACCAGTGCCGAAAACTTCATCGAAATTTGGAGTTCTGGATTCAACGGAGTTCCTTCTGCCAGCGGTAATCAATTTGCAGAATTGAATGCCAATGTTCCGGGAACGCTTTACCAAACATTTTGTTTGAACGGTGCGGGAGGTACTATAAACTGGTCTATCAAACACAGAGGAAGATCAGGAATTGACCAAGCTTTTGTAAAATTTGGCCCTAACTTATCTGCTGCCTTAGCTTCAACCCCAATTGTTGAAATGGTTGATGGGGATACTGCCTGGGGAACTTATTCAGGAGTTTATTCTATTCCAACAGGACAATCACAAATTGTTTTGACCTTTCAAGCCGGTTATACCGCTTCCGGAAGTCAATCTGTAGGTAACTTTATTGATGATATTCAAATTACAATCAACCAAAACTGTTTGGATACAGATAGAGATGGAATACCCAACATAAATGACTTAGATTCTGATAATGATGGAATTTCAGATATTGAAGAAGCCGGTTTTAAAGCCTATAGTAACAATACCTCAACTATGGACAAAAGCAATTCATCTAACTGGGTTGATGCTAATGCTAACGGAATGAATGATTATATCGATTCAATGATTGTTGCCGGAACTTATACCATTGCTAATACCGATGGAGACGGAAGCAGAAATCATTTAGATCTGGACAGTGACAATGACTCCTTATTTGATGTTGATGAAGCAGGATTGAGTAATGGGGATGGTGACATCAATGGGGACGGAAAAGGCGATGGCTCTGATACTGACACTGACGGAATTTTAAATCTTTATGACAATTCAACAAGCTTTGGAACTATAGCAAGAGCTTACGCTCAGGATACAGATTCTAACGGCACACCTGACTTTTTACAATTAGACTCTGACAATGATGACACCAAAGACATTCAAACTGGTTTATACAGTAGTTTAGATACTAATAACGACGGTAAGATTGACGGTTCTACTGATGCAGACAGAGATGGTATATTAGATGGATTTGATACAAATACTTCAACATTTGGTTCTCCAAGAGACTTAAATAGAAAACTATTATTGGATTTTGATGGTCGAAATGATTATGCTGAAGCCACCGGTGTTTTGGGCGGATTATCAAATGCTACATTGATGGCATGGGTTGATTTGGGCGCAGGATACAATAGCGATGGTGTTGTGGTAGGTCAAGACCGATTCCAAATAAGAATTTCCTCAGCTAAAAAATTTGAAGCCTACATCAATGGCATTACTGTAACCTATAACTCTGCGCTAAATACTTCACAATGGTACCATATGGCAGCCACTTATGGTGGAGGTTCATTAAAGTTATATTTAAACGGAAAATTAGTGGTAACACAAGCCATTACAGGAAACATTGCTGCCGATGCTACTAGTCTAACACTGGGAAGAAACCCTCAAGGTAGCTCAAGATATTTTAAAGGCAAAATGGATGAAGTTAGAGTATTCAACGTAACGCTAACCGATATCCAAGTGCAAAGAATGGTCTACCAAGAAATCCAAAATACAAGTTCTCAAGTAAGAGGTACAGTTATCCCTAGAGATATCAACAGCCTTCCGTTTGCTAATTTGTTGAGATATTATAGAATGGACACATTCAAAGACGACATTATAGATGATTTAACTTCAACTACTTTAGATTCTGGAACCGGAATGAAAATGTACAACCACAAAAACATCTACGTTCAACAAGCACCTATGCCTTTTGTAACAAAAACAACCGGAACTTTTGCTAGTGCTGTAAACGATTCTGAAAATGACATCAGAGGTTTAGATGTAATTGACCAAGATTATTCCATTATTCTAGTACAACACAACGTTGCGGAAACTAGTAATATTTCCTCAGTCGGAATGGTAATCAATTCAGGAGTAACTGTTACCATGAATAATGATACTAAAATCCAAAATGATTGGTACTTAAAACTAGACGGTAAAATTGATTTAGTAGGCAAATCCCAATTGGTACAAACTGCTAACAGCGAATTAGACATAACCAGTTCAGGTGCTATTGAAAGAGACCAACAAGGACAATCAAATACATACAACTATAACTATTGGTCTTCTCCGGTAAGTACCATCAACAATACTTCTATTAATAATGGGTTTACAGTTGCTGGTGTTATGAAAGACGGAACCGATGTAAATAATTTACAAAACATCCAATGGTCAAATGGATTAGATGGTGCTGCTACAAGCCCAATTACCTTAGCCAGTTATTGGATGTTTAAATTCCAAAACTACACTAATGATTATGCTAATTGGTCGACTGTTGGTCCAAATGGTTCCGTTTTACCGGGTCAAGGATTCACTATGAAAGGTTCAAATGCAGCAACCGCTAACCAAAACTATACTTTTGTAGGCAAACCAAATAACGGAACAATCACTTCATCGGTTTCGGCCAATAACTTAAACTTATGTGGAAACCCTTATGCTTCTGCTATTGATGCCAACCAATTTATAGATGACAATGCTACCAGTATAACCGGAACACTTTATTTCTGGGAACATTACGATACTAATAATTCACACGTTACCATGCAGTACCAAGGCGGATATGCAACTTATACCAAAGTTGGTGGAACTGCTCCTGTTGCTCCTACCGGAGTAAGCGTATTGGGCTCAAGTAGCAAAACTGCCAAGAGATTCATTCCTGTAGGTCAAGGGTTCTTTGTTACCGGAACTCCAACAGGTGGTACTATTACGTTTAATAACGGACAAAGAATTTTTGTTAAAGAAGACAACACCAGTTCTTACTCATTATACAGAAACAGCAATAACCCAACCGTGAGCAACAATCCTGAATTCGATAATACTGAAGATACTTTTACTGAAGAACAATTTATGAAATTGCGATTAGGGTATAACTCAGCAGACAATTACCACAGAGAAATTCTGTTAGGTTTTATGAACAATTATGCTACAGCAGGGTTTGATAATGGTTACGATGCTTTAAGTATTGAAAACCTTAGTAACGACATGTACTTTATGCATGGCGAAAACAAACTTAATATTCGAGGTGAAGGCGCATTTGATGTGAATACTATTTATCCGCTTGGAGTGAAAAATGTTACCCAAGGAATAGTAAAGTTTACCGTTAACAACAAAGAAAATTTTGAAGAAAACCAAGACATCTTTATCTATGATAATGTAACCGAAACTTACCATGATATCAAGTCGCAAGACTTCGAAATCAACTTACCTGCCGGAACTTATGAAAATCGATTCTCATTGAGATTCCTTAATCCGTCAGCTCTGGGAACTAATGATAACGAATTGCAACATGGTGTTACCGTAACCCATTCGCAAACAGACAATATGGTGAACATCAACAATGAGTTACAAGAAGTTACAATCAAATCAGTAGCCTTGTATAATTTACTTGGACAACAAGTAATCAATTGGGAATTAGACAACCTAAATCAATCAAAAATGCATTTACCGGTTAGTGGAGTAACTGCCGGCGGATACATCGTGAAAATCATTACCAACAAAGGTGGTATCAATAAGAAAATCTTAGTTCAATAGTTTTTATATTGAATTTGAACCAAAAACGCTCTGCAAAAGCAGAGCGTTTTTTTTTACCTAAAGCCAAATAATTCAAAATAACACCTCTAAAACCTAGACTAATCTCGCCAAAATACCATTTAGATCGGTTTCCAATTGTTCGCCGGATGTTAGATTCTTAAAAACAAAAGAATTGCCTTGAATTTCTTTAACCACAAAAGGAATATTTCTGCGCTCAGCATGCTTGAATTGTTTGTCAATCTTAGCCGCATCGGGATAGAATTCTGCTTTGATGTTGTTATTGCGTAAAAAAGCGATGGCTTTCATGGCCTCAAAAACTTGGCTTTCGCCCAAATTTAAAAACAGTACTTTGGTCGAGGTCGTAACGGTTTTCGGAAACAAATTCAATTCTTCAAGCACCAAATAAATTCGGTCAAGTCCAAAAGAAATTCCAACACCACTCATATTTTTCAACCCGAATATACCGGTCAAGTCATCATATCTTCCTCCACCACCTATAGAACCCATAGCAACGCCTTCGGGTGCCGAAACTTCAAAAATAGCTCCAGTGTAATAATTCAAACCTCGGGCTAAAGTCACATCCAAATCCAAATGGGCTTCTTTCAAACCCAATTGAGTTACGTTGTCACAAATAAAACGCAGCTCTTCTATTCCCTTTTTGCCTTCTTCCGAAGTGGACAGTAAGCCTGAAAGTTTTTCCAATTTTTCCGAAATCGTTCCGGTAAAACAGAACAAAGGTTGTACTTTGGCCAAAGCGCTTTCTGCAATACCTTTTTCAATCATTTCTTTTTTAACACCTTCCTCTCCTATTTTGTCAAGCTTGTCTAACGCCACCGTAAAGTCAATCAATTTTTCTGAAGCACCAATTACTTCCGCAATTCCCGATAATATTTTACGGTTGTTGATTTTGATGGTTACACCATTCAATCCTAATTCCGCAAAAACCGAATCGTACAATTGTACCAATTCCACTTCCTGCCATAGCGAAGTTGACCCCACTACATCGGCATCACACTGATAAAATTCTCTGAATCTTCCTTTCTGTGGACGGTCTGCTCTCCAAACCGGCTGGATTTGGTATCGCTTAAACGGAAACTCAATCTCGCCTTGGTGTTGCACTACATAACGCGCAAAAGGAACGGTTAAGTCATATCGCAAAGCTTTTTCGGAAATCTTTCCGGTGAGTTTTTTGTAATTTATATTTTGTAATTCTTCCGTTGGAACTTTATCCAAATAATCCCCAGAATTCAATATCTTAAAAATCAAACGATCACCTTCTTCCCCGTATTTACCCATCAAAGTATCTGAGTTTTCAAACGACGGTGTTTCTATCGGTTGGTAACCAAATTTCTCAAAATGCGAACGCATCACCGATATAATATAGTTGCGCTTGGAAACCTCAGCGGGTGAAAAATCTCTGGTTCCTTTGGGAATACTTGGTTTTTGTGCCATTTTAATTATGTTTGATGTTATATGTCGAAGGTCAGGCGTTATTAGATGACACAGTAAGAGAATCATCATCCGTCATCTAACACCAAATCTCCAACCTTTTTGCAAATATCTTATTTTTTAAAACTATTTTCTACAACGCAGTCAATATTCTTGTAACAAAAGCTGTATTTTAGTGTCAAATTACCGTTATGATTGGATTATTCAGAGAAAATGTAAAAATTGCGTTGGGTTCGATTCGAACACAATTGCTTCGCACAGTACTAACGGTTATTATTATTGCCATTGGAATTACAGCTTTGGTCGGGATTCTGACCGTGGTAACTGCCATTGAATACAACTTGAATTCGAGCTTTGCCTCAATGGGTTCCAACACCTTTAACATCAATCAATACGAATATAAAAACCGTCGTAGTGGCGGTGGTGAAGTTGAAAAAATCAACCCAATTATCACCTATACCGAAGCCAAAACCTTCAAAGAAAAATACGATTATCCTTTAACTCAAACCTCTCTTTCTTTCGTTGCCACTTCCGCCGCCGAAGTCAAATTTGAAAACCAAAAAACTGATCCGGAAATAACCGTTATGGGTATTGATGAATATTTTCTTAGTAATTCAGGTTTAGAAATCACCCAAGGAAGAAGCTTCAATACTTTTGATATAACTAATAATGTTTATGCTTGTATTGTCGGCTCCGATTTTGTTTCCGATGACGGTTTGCTCAAAGAGGTCAATCCTATAGACAAAATCCTAACCATACGTGGTGCTAAATTCAGAGTTATTGGCGTTATAAAAGAACAAGGTTCCACTTTTGGCAACAGCCAAGACTTGCGAATTATGATTCCGATTCAAGTGGCGCGCTCTATGTTTTCGGCACCGAGCATCAATTACTCGTTGAGTATGATGACTGTAAAAAAAGAGTTTCTAGATGAAGCAGTTGATGATGCTTTAATTACCATGCGCAAAATCAGACGTCTCAATCCTGTAGAAGAAAGCAATTTCGGAATTTCCAGAAGCGATGATTTGCTCAACCGAATTGCGGATCTCACCGGCTATTTAAATGTCTCAGCTTGGGTTATCGGTATTATTACCATCTTAGGTTCTTCCATCGCTTTGATGAATATTATGATTGTTTCTGTAACCGAAAGGACTCGCGAAATTGGGGTTCGAAAATCTTTGGGCGCCAAAAAAAGTACTATTGCCATCCAATTTTTTATCGAAACCTTAACCATCGGACAAATTGGAGGTATTTTTGGAATCATCTTCGGAATTCTGGTCGGATTTTTAATCTGCTTGAGTGCCGACTGGGATTTTGTAATTCCGTGGGGCGCTATTATGGCCGCTTTCGCCACTAGTTTTGTGGTAGCGTTAGTTTCCGGATTGTATCCTGCGATTAAGGCTTCCCAACTAGATCCGATTGAAGCGTTGCGCTACGAGTAATTAGCATTCAGCATTCTGTTGTCATTGCTCAGGTTTATAGTGCTGCGGAAATCATTCGGTTGTTACCATAGATATCCTTCAACAATTTCACATTTTTAAAACCAAAGCTTTCTACCAAAGCAACGGTTTCTTTTCCTAAATATTGATTGATTTCGAAATACAATAGCCCATTTTGATTTAAATTCTTTTTAGCCAATTCGGTGATTTTTCGATAAAAAAGCAAAGCATCATCATCTGCTACAAATAAAGCCAAATGTGGTTCGTATTCTAAAACATTCGGATTGATTTCGGCTTTTTCCAAATTCCGAACATAAGGCGGATTGGAAACGATGATATCGAATGTCTGTTCCAAATCATCGGTCTCTAATATATTTTTAAGCATAAAATGCACTTGGACGTTGTTTAGTGCTGCATTTTTTTGGGCTGTTGCCAATGCTTTTTCGGAAACATCAATGGCATAAACTTCAGCATTTGGCGAATTCATTTTTAGTGCAATCGGAATACAACCGCTGCCGGTTCCAATATCGAGAATCATCACTTTTCCCTCTTCCCTTTTCCCTTTTTCCTCTTCTGCTAAAATTAACGCCACCAATTCTTCCGTTTCCGGTCTTGGAATCAATACATTTTCATTGACTAAAAATGGCAAACCAAAGAATTCTGTTTCACCTAATATATACTGAATCGGTTTATGCTTTTTCAATTCGACCAACACACTTTCCCAACGCAACAATTGCAACGCATCCATTTCCATTTCGGGTTCTAAAGCCAAATCGATACGCTTTTTTCGGTGGAAACTTTCCAACACCAAATAAAAGAAACTCTCGCTTTCCTTTTCGTCATATAAAGAAGAAAGCTCGTGAAGAAAAGTAGCTTTGTAGTTTTTGATTAGCATCTATAAATTTTTAATCATCCAAACCGGACAAGTTGTATGACCGGTATTACCCATAGGCGCACAAAGGTATTCAAAACCCATTTTTTTATACAGGTTTTGCGCGGCCAACATTTCGGGTAAAGTTTCGAGATAGCATTTTTCATATCCGAAATCGCGCGCTTTTTCCAGACATTTTTGAATCATTTGCCAACCTAATCCTTTGCCTCTCGCCTTTTGCAAAACATACATTTTTTGTAATTCACAGATATTTTCTGTAGAATTTTCCAATTGACTTACGCCTGCTCCACCAATGATTTCACCCTCATTCTCGACAACAAAATAAGTTGCTCGCGGTGTGTCATAGGCTTCAAACATAAAATCCAATTGCGTATCGGCAAAGGCAGTTCCGGTTTTAGGGAAATTATCTGTTATAAAAACTTCACGGATTACTGCTGCAATTTGCTGATTGTCTTCCTTTTGGATTTCTCTGATTTGCATAACGCTTATTCTAAAAGTAATGTCTTATTTTTGTGTTGTGAAGATAGAAGAAATTTACATAAAACGCTGCATTCAATTGGCCAAAAATGGTTTGGGAACTACCTATCCTAATCCGCTAGTGGGCAGTGTTATAGTTTATGATGGCAAAATCATCGGAGAAGGTTGGCACAGAAAAGCCGGCGAAGCTCATGCCGAAGTCAATGCTATTAATGCTGTAAAAGACAAATCTCTTTTGGCGAAAGCTACCATTTATGTATCACTCGAACCTTGCAGTCATTTTGGCAAAACACCGCCATGTTGTGATTTAATCCTCCAACATAAAATACCAAAAGTAGTGATTGGAACGGTTGACCCCAATAGTAAAGTCGCGGGCACAGGAATAAAAAAATTGATGGAAAATGGTTGTCATGTTACGGTTGGTATTTTGGAAGAAGAATGCAACGAACTGAACAAACGCTTTTTTACTTTTCACAATAAAAAACGACCTTACATCATCTTAAAATGGGCCGAAAGTAATGAAGGTTTTATCGCACCGTTGACCAAAGAAAAAAAAGAACCGGTTTGGATTTCCAATAATTATTCTCGGCAGTTAACCCATAAATGGCGCAGTGAAGAACAAGCCATTTTAGTTGGAACACAAACTGTTTTAGACGATAATCCTAAATTAGATGTTCGCGATTGGAGAGGAGAAAACCCAATCCGAATCGTTTTAGACAGAACCGGAAAAATCACTAATGATCATTTTGTAAAAGACGGAAAAACAAAAACCATCGTAATTACTGAGCAAGAAAATTTAACTTCGAGCGAGAATATTATTTACGAAAGTATTATCTTTGATAAGCAACTGACCATAAAAATCATAGGCATTTTGTTGCGTTACGGCATCCAATCTGTCATTGTTGAAGGCGGAAAACAAACTTTGGAAACTTTTATAACCGATAAGCTTTGGGATGAAGCTAGAGTTTTTAAAGGCATTGTTACGCTAAATGAAGGCATAAAAGCGCCTTTTTTGAGTGGAATTTCTAAAGTTACTGACATAAAAGGTGACCAACTTAAACTTTTTTTAAACCATGATTAACACTATAATTTTTGATTTTGGCGATGTCTTTATCAACCTTGAAAAAGAAAAATCGGTTGAAGAGTTTAAAAAGTTAGGTCTTGAGAGTCCAAATGAAGTACTCTTGGCGCATAATGATTTGTTTGAAAAAGGTCAAATTACCGATGTGCAATTTGTAGAAAGTTTTCACCAATTTATTCCC
>JBDLVY010000116.1:0-6001 GCA_039804545.1 Bacteroidota bacterium
CTTTGAAATAAAGACAAAAATAATCCTCATATCAATATGGGGATTTTTATACATTTATATTCCAAAAAAGCTAAAATGAATCCCGATATTCAAAACTACAATAACGCTCAAGAGCATGAATACCAAGTTGTTTGCAACAAACTAGCAGAAATCATACTCAAAAATATGCCCGAAGCGGAAAACAAAATATGGCATGCCCATCCGGTTTGGTTTTTAAACGGCAATCCGATTGTGGGTTATGACAAATTAAAAAACGGTTTGCGCTTGATGTTTTGTAGCGGTGTGACTTTTGAAGAGCCCAACTTAAAACCGGGAAGTGGGAAATTCAAAGATGCTTCCATTACATATACAACCATTACTCAAGTAAACACTGAGGATGTAGAACGTTGGCTTCAAAAATCAAAAGAAATCCAATGGGATTATAAAAATATCGTCAAACGAAAAGGCGTTTTAGAGCGATTGAAATAAAAAATAACATTAGTGCGTTGATGATACAGACCATAGCAATAGTACTTAAAGGATTGTATGATGCGCCCGAATTTCTCAAGTTGACCTATTCTTTTATTGATAAAAAAAACTCTGAATTCAAATTCAGAGTTTTTTCATTTTATAACTTTCCGTTCTTAATCTCTTCGACTATTTCCGGATTGAGCAATGTTGAAGTATCGCCAAAGTTAGAATAATCTCCCTCGGCTATCTTTCTTAAAATACGTCGCATAATTTTACCAGAACGCGTTTTTGGCAAGCCCGAAACAAATTGTATTTTATCCAACTTAGCAATCGGACCGATTTGGTCGGAGATTAACTGGTTGATTTCTTTGGCTAAGTTTTCTTGGTTACGGCTTTCGCCCACTTCTTTCAAAATTACAAAACCATACAAGGCATTTCCTTTGATATCGTGAGGAAAACCTACAATCGCACTCTCAGCTACCGCCGGATGTTCATTGATAGCATCTTCTATAGGAGCCGTGCCTAAATTGTGTCCCGAAACGATAATCACATCATCGACTCTACCGGTAATTCTGTAATACCCAACTTCATCGCGCAAAGCACCGTCACCCGTGAAATATTTACCCGGAAATGCCGTGAAATACGTTTCTTTATAACGCTGGTGATCGCCCCAAATGGTTCGTGCAATGGAAGGCCATGGGAATTTGATACACAAACTTCCGGTCACTTGGTTGCCTTCTATTTCATTGCGCAATTCATCCATTAAAACAGGTTGTATTCCCGGTAATGGTAATGAAGCATAGGTTGGTTTTGTTGGTGTTACAAACGGAACCGGAGAAATCATAATTCCACCTGTTTCGGTTTGCCACCAAGTATCCACTAGCGGACAACGTTTTCCGCCTACGTGGTCATTGTACCAATGCCAAGCTTCTTCGTTAATCGGTTCGCCAACCGAACCAATCACTTTTAAGGAACTCAAAGGGTATTTTTGTACATAATCCAAACTCTCTTTGGCTAACGCACGAATGGCTGTTGGCGCCGTATAGAATTGGGTTATTTTGTGTTTTTCAATGACTTCCCAAAAACGACTAAAGTTTGGATAAGATGGAACACCTTCAAAAATCACGGTTGTAGCACCGTTTAATAACGGTCCGTATAAAATATAAGAATGTCCGGTAATCCAACCGATATCAGCGGTACACCAGTAGACATCGTTTTCTTCGTAATTGAAAATATTTTTAAAAGTATAAGCAGTATACACCATATAACCTGCGGTGGTATGCACCATTCCTTTAGGTTTTCCGGTGGAACCCGAGGTATACAAAATGAATAACGGATCTTCAGCATCCATGATTTCGGCAACATTATTTGGAATAGCTTCATCTAATAAAGGTTGTAACCAAAGGTCACGGCCTTCTTTCATATTCACTTCGGTATTGGTTCTTTTAACCACCAAAACTTTTTCTACCGTTGGGCATTTTTCCAAAGCTTCATCAACGATTCCCTTTAAGTCGATGGATTTATTCCCGCGGTAACTACCATCGGAAGTGATGACCATTTTACATTCGCAGTCATTTATACGAGCTGCCACTGCCGAAGCAGAGAAACCTGCAAAAACTACAGAATGTATCGCTCCTATTCGGGCGCAAGCCAAAACAGCTACTGCCAATTCAGGAATCATGGGTAAATAAATGCAAACACGGTCGCCTTTTTGCACGCCTTGTTCGCGAAGTACATTGGCTAATTTGGCCACGCGAGCATACAATTCGTTATATGAAATGTGTTGTGCTGCTTCGTCGGGATTGTTGGGTTCGAAGATGATGGCGGTTTTATCCCCTCTTCGGGCTAAATGTCTGTCGATACAGTTTTTAGTGATGTTGACTTTGGCATCTACAAACCATTTGAACTTGGCTTGTTGGAAGTCGAACTCGAAAACCTTATCCCATTTTTGGTACCAAGTAAAATTTTCATCAGCGATTCGGTCCCAAAACTTGCGGGGTTCACGAATCGATTTTTTATACATTTTGAAGTAGTGCTCCAAATTCAGTATTTTGTAATAACTCATTGTAAATCTTATTTTATTATCGTTTTGTAATGTAAATATAAATATTCTATAGCTGCGGTGTTAAATTTTCTTGCTAAATAAGTATAGTTGTCGGTTGACAGTTGTTGGTTGTCTGTTTGTAGCCGAATAACAGCATCTTATCCCTTTCTTCTTTTCCCTTATCCCTCTAATAATTTTTACTTAAAACTGCCAATATTTGCTAATTGCAAAACCTCTGTTATTTCGTCAATAATCGCTTCATCATCTATGGTCGATGGAACTTGGAAGTTATCGCCATCGGCTATACTTCGCATTAATTTGCGTAAAATTTTACCCGAACGGGTCTTCGGCAAACGGTTAACAATAACCACATCTCTTAGGGAAGCAACAGCACCGATTTGTTCTCTGACCAATTTTACAATTTCGTGTTGCAGTTGGAAGTGTTCTATGGCTTCGCCTAATTTGGTTACAACCAAAGCCAATGGAATTTGCCCTTTCAATTCATCATTTATTCCAATCACTGCACATTCGGCAACGGAATGATGCGAAGCCACAATTTCTTCCATTTCAGCGGTGGATAATCTATGACCGGCGACATTAATCACATCGTCTACTCGACCGGTTATAAAAATATAATCACTTTCATCTTTAAATCCGCCATCGCCGGAGAAATAATAGCCGGGGAATTTTTGCAAATAACCGGCTTGAAAACGGTGATTGTCATTCCAAATATCAAGTAATGTTCCCGGTGGCAATGGCATTTTGATGACCACATAACCTTCTTCATTTGGTCCTAATTCTTGTCCGTTTTCCCCTAAAATCATAATGTTATAGCCCGAAACTGCTTTCCCTGACGAACCCGGTTTGATGGGTAAATATTCAACACCCATCATATTGGCAATCATTGGCCAACCCGATTCGGTTTGCCACCAGTGGTCGATGGCCGGAATCGGAATGTGTTCGCGGTACCATTCTAAGGTTGCTATATCACAACGTTCACCGGCTAGGAATTGTGTTCTCAAACAAGACAAATCATATTGCTTGATAAATTCCCCATTTGGGTCTTCTTTTTTGATGGCTCTAATAGCAGTTGGTGCGGTAAACATGACACCAACTTTATGCTCAGCAATCACACGCCAAAACGTACTCGCATCGGGCGTTTTAATGGGTTTGCCTTCGAAAACTATGGTGGTATTCCTGTTGATTAATGGTCCGTAAACTATAAAGCTATGGCCTACAACCCAACCCACATCGGAAGCAGCCCAAAAGACTTCTCCGGGTTGAACACCGTATATTTTTTGCATAGAAAATTTAAGCGCCACCGCATAACCACCAGTATCGCGAACAATACCTTTGGGTTTTCCTGTGGTGCCTGAAGTGTACAAAACATACAACGGATGCGTGGTTTCCACCGGAACGCAATCGGCTTCTTCTGAACCGTAGACTAAAGCGTCGTAATCGACATCGTATTTCTTAAACGGAATTCTGGCGCCAAGTTTTCGGTTGAGAATGACCACTTTTTTTGGTTTGTGTTCGGCCAATTCAATGGCTTCGTCTACCAATGGTTTGTAGGCAATTAACCTATCAATTTCAATTCCCGAAGAAGCGGTGATTATTACTCTGGGTTTGCAGTCGTCAATTCTGATGGCCAATTCGTGTGGTGCAAAACCTCCGAAAACCACAGAATGCGTGACTCCTACTCGGGCGCAAGCCAACATGGCAAAGGTCGCTTGTGGAATCATGGGCATGTAAATGATAGCGGTATGTCCTTTTTTTAAGCCCAAAGACAATAAACCTCCGGCCAATCTGGCGACTTCTGATTTGACTTCGTTATACGTATATTTTTTTACGGTTTGGGTAACCGGCGAATCATAAATGATGGCTATTTGGTCTCCGAAACCATCATTGATATGTTTGTCAAGTGCCAAATAACAAGCGTTGAGACTGCCGTCTTTGTACCATAACGGATAGCCGGTTTCGTCTGCTGAGAGTATGTTTTGCGGTTGGGTAAACCAATCGATTTCATGGGCTTGTGCTGCCCAAAAAGCTTCCGGTTTTTGGATGCTTTGGCTGTAAAAATCTTGGTAATTCATTGGTAATGTTAGGTTTGTGGTTGTTTTAACAGTACAGTAAATGTAGTTATTTATACCATACACTTTGTAACTTTATTGCTAAATAGATATATACAAAACAGAGTCAGAGAAAAATGAAATCAGCGCAAGGAACGAATCATTAAGGCGTCTAATCTAGGAAGCAAATTATTTCAAAACACCATAGTAATGTGAATTTGAATTACATTTGACTATCGGATTGAATTTAAAAAACACTAATTTTCGTTTATGAAAAAAACAACTTTTATACTGCTGCTTACTTTTTTCTTAATGGCTGCCCAAAGCAATTCTGAACTAGTCACCAATGAAATTAAAATAGAAATGTTGTTTCCCGAAGGAAAGTCCAAAGCTTTAATTTTGAGTTATGATGATGGAAGAACAGAAGACAGGCAATTGGTAGCGCTGATGAATAAGTACAATCTTGTGGGTACTTTTCATATAAATTCAAATAAATTAGACACGCCGAGTTATCTTACTAAAGCAGAAATCAAGAGTTTATTTAGCGGTCATGAAGTTTCTGTACATTCGGCCAATCATCCCAATTTACCCGATATTTCTAAGATTGATATCATTTATGAAATTCTGGAAGACCGAAAAGAACTGGAACGTTTGATGGGTTATCCTGTCAGAGGAATGGCATATCCCTTTGGCAATACAAACGATTATGTAATTGAAGTGATTAATCCGCTGGGAATTGAATATGCCCGAACAGTTGGAGATTCCTATAATTTTGAAATACCCAAAGACTTTTTGAGATGGCATCCAACGGTACATCAATTTGCTAAGGCTTATTGGGAACCCAATCACCCGGAAAAAGACAAAAAAGAAATGGCTTTGTTTTATAAAACCATTGATACTTTTTTGCAAACAAAAGAATTAGCGCTATTCGATATTTGGGGACACAGTTGGGAAATGGGAACAGACCGAAACAAATGGGAAGAAACCGAGACCTTTTTTAAATTATTGGCTAACAACCAATCGATTTATTATACCACACAAATTAATTTGGTGGATTACCTCAATGCTTTCAGAAATCTGAAATTTTCGGTCAATAAAAATTGGGTTACCAATCCGAATGCCATACCTGTTTTTATAAAAGTAAATGGCAAAACAGTGAGTATTCCTTCGGGAGCGACTATCAATTTGGCCGGTTAATTTAATAACTCGTTGACTTGTTCTACAACCTTTTTAATAGAGAAAGGCTTGGTTAGATAAGCATCGGCTCCGAGTGCCATCCCTTTTTCTATATCACTTTCTTTGTTTTTGGCAGAAAGGAAAATGACTTTGCAGTGGTTGAGTTGTTCGTTCTTTTTGATTTGTTCCAAAGTTTCAAATCCGTCAACCAAAGGCATCATGATATCGAGAATGATAATATCGGGAAACTGGTTTTTTAAGA
>JBDLVY010000117.1:0-13781 GCA_039804545.1 Bacteroidota bacterium
TTCTTTCATTACTTTATTCAATTGTTTCAGCAGTGCAAACATCAATAAGGTGGCAAATAGCAGCAAGACAAAATTCACCCAAAAGAAGTTCGCTTTATCATCATAAGTATCCCATAAACTGGCCAAAACGCCCGACATTTTATTTCCGATAGAGGTTGATAAAAACCAACCACCCATCATTAACGAAGTGATATTCTTTGGCGAAAGCTTAGAAACTACCGACAATCCCATCGGACTGAGGAAAAGTTCTCCTATAGTAATGACACCATAATTGGCTACTAACCACCAAACCGAAACTTTTTCACTACCATTGTTACCAATGTGAACTGCCGCGACCATGACCAAAACAGACAAAGCCGAAATTAACAACCCAAAAGCAATCTTAGTTGGCGTACTCGGTTCTTTTTTTCTGCTGCGCAAAAAGGTAAAAAAGGCAACCACTAAAGGCGTTAAAATAATCACCCAACCCGGATTGATAGACTGACTCAAATTGGCTGACCAAGTAAATACTTTGCTGTTTTCTTCAGGCAATTTTTCTTTGTGAACATTCCTAAAATACAATGGATAATCGACTGTCTTAATCACTTCTCCCTCTTTTTTCTGGATTCGGAAAGCTTGGTCATAAAGAGCTACTGAATCTTTCTTATAAGTCAGCGTATCGGTAAGTACCAACTTAGAAGCGATTGTTTGAGTAGTTCCTGTTAACTCTCTATCAGTATATTTATCACCCCAATTGTTGAGTGCGGAACCGTTTAATTTGAATACGGCCCAAAATAAAATTACCACCGCAAAAATCGCTAACAATGCTCCGATAGGTCTTTTGTCTTCCACTTTTGCTTTGAAATATAAACTTCCATAAAAGAATATCACCGGTATACAAGCAAATATAAAAGCATCAGTACTGTCAGATCCAAATACAGCGCAATCAGGATTTATCTCTGATTGAACCCCTTTTAAAAACCACCCGATAACTCCAAAAATTACCGAAGGAACAAGAATAAATAATACGATTTTATAAAAGGGCATGTCACCTTCTTGCACACCTTTCTTCTCGGTCTTATCTCCATAATGTTTGCTTCCCAACAAAAACACAATTACCCCAACAAACATTCCAACACCGGCTGCCATAAAAGCTTCCTGCCATCCGAAAAGAATTTTAAGAGCTGCTCCAAAGAAATTACAAATAAAAGCGCCAATGTTTATTCCCATATAGAATATGTTATAGCCTTCGTCTTTCTTGTCTTTGTATTGTTCGTCGTTATAGAAATTTCCTAAAAGTGTAGAAATGTTTGGTTTGAAAAATCCGTTTCCAACAATCACCAATGTCATAGCGATATAAAGCATGGTAACGTCTTGTGTTCCCATCATCATATAACCAGCACCCATCATCAATCCGCCAATAACAATCGATTTTTTATAGCCAAAATACCTATCGGCAACCAAACCACCAATAAATGGGGTTAAGAATACTAAGGCAATAAAAGTACCGTACAAATCAGACGCTTCTTTTTCGGTCATGGAAAATCCTGCCTCAACATCTTTAAGATATAAAGTAAAAATTCCAATCATTAAATAATAACCGAATCGCTCCCACATTTCGGATAAAAACAAGTAAGGCAGTGCTTTAGGATGACTTTTCCACATAATTTTTTGATTAAAAAAACAAACCTACAAAAGTTGCTTGTAGGTTTGAAAGATATAAAAATATTTTAATATGTGATTATCTCACACCGTGCATCATTTTTTTCAATTTTGGCGTAAGCGCCATCAAAATAACCGCAGCTAATCCACAAAGTATAACGAAAACCATAAAGAATTCAAATAAATTATGAATCGCAAATCCGGCAAATTCAGGATAATGATCACTGATTTGATTGTCGGCTAATAATTTTAATTGTTCTGCTGTTAGAGTGATTTTTTTATCTAAAACAGCTTGTAAATCAATCCCTAATTCTTCTGCTTTTTTGAATTTATCACCTGTAGCCGGTAAGATTGAACCAAGTGTTCCGGCTAATGCATACCCTGAAGCATTAGACAAAAAGAATACTCCGTATAAAAGAGATGAGAAACGTTTTGGTGATAATTTACCTACCAAAGACAATCCAATTGGAGACAAACATAACTCGGCGCAAGTTTGTATTAAATATAAAAGAATCAACCATTTGATTGCTAATAGACCACTATTTCCTAAATCTTTCACATTATGGGCAATGATAAAATAACTCAAAGCAATTAATGCCAATCCAACCGCTTGTTTCACAGGAGAAATTGGTTCTCTGTCTTTACTTCTCAAGTAATCCCATAACATACTGAACGGAACAGCAAAAGCGACAACAAATAGTCCGTTAAAAATTTGAACCATTGATGGAGGCATATTGTATCCAAAGAAGTTTCTATCGGTTTGATTGTCGGCAATAAAAGTCAATGATGAACCGGCTTGTTCAAAGGCTGCCCAGAAGAAAATCACAAAGAAGGCCACAATATAAATAACCAAAATTCTATCTCTTTCTACTTTAGTTAAAGAGGAATCTGAAATAATTAATCCTGCTAAAGTGATACCACTTGAATAAATAACGGTGTAAATCCAGTTCTGACCTACAACATAATGGAAAATAGCTCCTAAAACAAAAAACGAAATAACTGCTCCAATTAAAGCTTTTTGAGAGAATACCGCTTTTTGAGATTCTCCTTCTTCGTAATCATCAGATACATTGTGTTTTGGTAAACCACCAAGAGGTCTGCCTTCCGGTGTCACTACATATTTATTTTTCAAAAAGTAAAAGACCGCTGTCCCAATCAACATCGCCATTGAAGCGGCTAAGAAACCCCATTTGAAAGCATGAATATCTCTTATTCCTTCTGAATCTTTAACGTCTCCAACAATTGGACATATCAATTGACCTAGGAATGCGCCAAGATTAATCCCCATATAAAAGATAGTAAAAGCTGTATCTAATTTTGATTTTTCTTGTTTTGGATACAAACTACCCACCATTGAAGAAATGTTTGGTTTGAAAAATCCGTTACCAAAAATGATAATTCCTAAAGCTGACCACATTAAAATATTTGCCAAACTTAGGTTTGACCCGAAAACGCTAGCACTAAAAAACAATAAAAACTGTCCAAGTGCCATCATTAATCCGCCCAAAAGAATACAGTTTCTATTTCCGAAAAAACGGTCAGCTATAAATCCACCTAACATTGGAGTTAAATAACAAAGCCCCAAAAATCCACCATAAATTAAAGACGCATCTTCTTCCTTCATCATTAAGGAATTCACTAGGAACAATGTTAGAATCGCGCGCATTCCGTAGAAATTGAATCGTTCCCACATTTCGGTTCCGAATAATACCCAAAGTCCTTTTGGATGTCCTGTTTTTACTGTAGTTTCACTCATAAAATTGGTTTTAGTTTGTATTGGTTAATTATAAATTCTCTTTGATAAAATTGGTCATTTTGTTAAACAATTGCACTCTGGTTTTGCCACCATAAATTCCGTGATTTTTATCGGGATAAATCGCCCAGTCAAATTGTTTGTTGGCTTGCACCAAAGCTTCAATCATTTGCATCGTATTTTGCACATGCACATTGTCATCAGCCGTTCCGTGAATTAAAAGGAATTTTCCTTTCAATTTACTCACGTGGTTAATTGGCGAATTGTCGTCATATCCGCTTGCATTTTCTTGTGGAGTTTGCATGTATCTTTCAGTATAAATGCTGTCATAAAATCTCCAGTTGGTCACCGGTGCCACGGCAATCGCCATTTTGAATACCTCAGCGCCTTTGAAAAGACAATTACTGCTCATAAATCCGCCATAAGACCAGCCAAAGATACCTATTCTGGCTTTATCTACATAAGGATAATTTCCAATCACTTTAGCCGCATCGATTTGGTCTTCCACTTCGTATTTCCCCAACTCCTTTTGCGTGCATTTTTTGAATGCTGCTCCTTTAAAACCTGTTCCTCTTCCGTCTACACAAGCCACAATATAACCTTGTTGCGCTAACATCATAAACCACATATCATTGGTATCCAGCCAATTATTGGCGACTTCTTGCGAACCCGGACCTGAATATTGGAACATAAATACCGGATACTTTTTAGAAGCATCAAAATCTTTGGGTTTAATCATCCAAGCGTTTAACTTGTGCCCTTTTTCGGTAGTTAATTCGAAGAACTCTTTGGCCGGTAAATCGTATTTTTTGATTTTTTCTGCCAATGCTTTGTTGTCTACAATAGACTGAATTTGTTTCCCATCTTTAGCCGTGTTTAAAGTGTAAACGGTTGGCTGACTTACACTAGAATAAGTGTTGATAAAGTATTGGAAATTTGGACTGAAAGTAGCCGAATTGGTACCCGCTTTATGAGACAACTTCACTTTGTTTTTTCCATCTAAACCAATTCGGTATACATCTCTTACAATCGAACCATTCTCGACCGATTGATAGAAAACCGTTTTGGTTTTTTCGTCAAAACCGTAATAAGCAGTAACTTCCCAATTGCCTTTGGTTACTTGATTTTTAAGTTTGCCGGTTTTGTCATATAAATAAATATGATTGTAGCCATCTTTTTCTGATGTCCAGATGAAACTGTTGTCTTTTAAAAACGTTAAGTTATCGGTAACATCTACATAAGCTTTGTCTTTTTCATTCAAAACCACTTTAGCATTTCCGGTTGTTCCGTCAATAAAAAGCAAATCCAGATTATCTTGGTGGCGGTTTAACACTTGAGCCGAAAGTATATTGGCGTCATTGGTCCATTCCATTCTGGCAATGTAAAAATCATTGTAGTTTCCTAAACTAATGGTTTTTGTGGCTGCCGAAACTACATCGTAAACATGCAAAGAAACCAAAGCGTTTTTCTCACCGGCTTTAGGATATTTGAACGTTTCGACTGTTGGATATAAATCTTTTTTGAAAATATTCATAGAAAATTCAGGCACTTCACTTTCGTCAAAACGGATGTAAGCCAATTTTTTGCTATCGGCACTCCAATCATAAGCTCTTACGAAGGCAAATTCTTCTTCGTAAACCCAATCCGTAATACCATTAATGATGCTGTTTTTCTTGCCGTCGGTAGTCACCTGAGTCACTTTTGCGGAAGCGATGTCATAAACAAAAAGGTTATTGGCTTTTGCAAATCCTATTTTAGAACCGTCAGGAGAAAAAGTAGGTTCTTGAACTTGTTCTAGAACTTTAGTTAATTTTTGAGTTGTTAAATTGAACAAAAAATAATCTGCCGTAAATGAACGACGGAAAATAGGATTAGTATTATTGGCAATCAACAATTGTTTTTCATCCGTACTAAAAACAAAACTATCGATACCGTCAGCTAATTCAGGGAATTTTTGGGTATCGATAATGGTACTTAGTTTTTTGAGGGTTGCAAAATCGTATAAGTCAATTTGCATGCTGCGCGAACTCCTGTCGAAATTTAAAACCGTATACTGGTTGGTGTTTTTCATGGCGATGAGTTCGTCCATGGCTTGTGCTCTGAAGGCGCCGGTATAAATCTCTTCTACACTGATTTTTTGTTGTGCTACTAAAGAAAAACAAGATAAAAGTAACAGAACGATTGTTGATTTTGATTTCATTATAATGATTGGATATTAAAGGGTCAATTTTAGTGAAAATTTTACAATTGACCACTTATTTTTATGTTAAATACAATTTGAACCCTTATTTTGGGTTGCAAAATTCCCGAAAAACAAAAAACCCCGATAATTTCTTATCGAGGTTTTGTGGTGGTATCTCCAGCCCCGAAACTTCGGGGGAACCAGGAATACATGGATTAGAAATTATTTTTCGAAATGATATCTTCCAAAATTTTAGGATTCTCAATAATCTTTTGAATAAATATTTTACTCTTCATTCTTTTGATAAATTTTTCAAG
Source organism: Bacteroidota bacterium (assembly GCA_039804545.1). GTDB lineage: Bacteria > Bacteroidota > Bacteroidia > Flavobacteriales > Flavobacteriaceae > Flavobacterium. Next base: position 5,894 of record JBDLVY010000117.1, read on the forward strand.
TAAAAGAGATTGATTTCTTGTAAAGCACTCAAACAACATAACTGCTTCCCAATCATCAGCTATCTTGGTAAAGGAACCTTGATAGGAATGATTGTTGTGCTTTAATAATCTCAATTCCACATCATCTGTTTCTCCTACATAGAATTTGTTGACTTTTGAGGAATAAATTATGTACAAGTAATGCATATGGTAAAAATAACAAAAAACCCCGATAATTTCTTATCGAGGTTTTGTGGTGGTATCTCCAGGAATCGAACCAGGGACACATGGATTTTCAGTCCATTGCTCTACCAACTGAGCTAAGATACCTTACTTTAGCTACGCTCCATTCGGCTTAACGCTTCTGGTGTTGCGGGTGCAAATATAGAACGATTTTTAATTTATCCAAAACAAATAATAAAAAAAATCTATTCGTAACTTAGCCACATTAAAAACACTTGTATGCTATTAGCCATAGATGTTGGAAATACCCGAATCAAAGCGGCTGTCTTTGAAGACAATACCCTTTTAGAATTGGTGGTATTAGCACCGAATGAATTGAAAAAAAAGATTGATATTATTTTAGAACAACATCCTAAAATCAGTTCAATTGTAGTAGCTTCGGTTGGAAAACTTGACAAATCCGACTTTTTATCATTAAAAAAAAGCGTGGAAATTCTTTTTATTTCGCACGAAAGTAAATTTCCGTTTGACAATTTATATGCTACTCCAACAACACTTGGTATAGACCGTTTGATTTTAGCCACAGGAGCCACTTTACAATTCCCAAATCAAAACCGATTGGTGATAGACGCCGGCACTTGCATTACCTATGATTTTATAAATGATCAAAACCAATATTTGGGCGGTGCTATTTCTCCCGGTATTCGTTTGCGTTATGAATCCTTGCATCAATTTACCTCAAAATTACCATTATTGACCAAAGCATATCCCGAAAATACCATTGGAAATTCAACCCAACAATCGATACATTCCGGTGTTGTAAATGGAGTAACTCTTGAAATTGATGGCTTTATAGAGGAGTACAAAGCCCAATACGCTAAATTTATCATAATTTTAACGGGTGGCGATGCAGAATTTTTGGCTAAACGATTAAAAAATACCATATTTGCCAATTCAAATTTCCTGCTGGAAAGTTTGAGCCAAACATTTCAATACAATCAAAAATGATTAAAAAAATTGTAGTAAGCCTTTGTTTACTTATTTCATTCTCTGCCTTAGCTCAAGAAGGAACTTCTACACCCTATTCGTTTTACGGAATTGGTGACATCAAATTTAAAGGAACAATCGAAACGCGTGCAATGGGAGGACTAAATGTTTTTCCTGACAGTATTCACATTAACCTACAAAATCCTGCTCATTTAGCAAGTTTAAAGCTCACTACTTTTTCTATTGGAGGAACATATGCTAACACCAAATCCAAATCGGAAACCCAAGAAGAAAAATCCAGAAGAACAGCGTTTGACTATTTGGCAGTTGGTATTCCTCTGGGCAAATTAGGTCTTAGTTTTGGATTAATCCCCTATTCTTCTGTAGGATATAAAATTCAAAAAATCACTTATTACACTAACAACACAGCTCCTTTTGACACGATAAGAGCCGTTAAAGCAAACTACCAAGGAATTGGTGGCATAAACAAAGTTTTCTTTGGGTTTGGATATAAGTTGAATAAGAATTTTAACGTCGGTGCTGATATTCAATACAATTTCGGAACAATTGAGACCAATAATTTAACGACTCAAACCGGAATTCAATATGGGACAAGAGAAATTAACACTTCTAACGCGCAAGGCTTTAATGCTGATTTTGGTTTAACCTATCAAGCAAAAATAAACAAGAAATTGTCTTTCTTTAGTAGCTTAACTTATTCTCCTGAATCAGAATTGAGATTGGATAATTCTCGTGAAATACAACTTACTCAGGAATTTGCTGATCAATCTATTAGAGTGATTGAAACGGAAGATGTAGACGTTGCCAATACAACAATTAAAATACCTTCAAAATTATCGTTTGGTTCCGGTTTTGGCGAAGTCAAAAAATGGTTATTGGGTGCCGAAGTGACTTTATTAGAAAATAGCACCATGTCAAACCGATTTGTTGATATCAATGGTGGCATCTTTGAAAATTCTGTTCGTTATAGTTTGGGCGGATATTTTATTCCGAATTACAATTCTTATTCTAAATATTACAAGAGAGTTACTTATCGCGCCGGGTTGCGTTATGAAAACACTGGGTTAGTAATTACAAGACCGGGTTATGAAAACAAATCCATAACAGACACCGCTTTTAATGTTGGTTTTGGCTTGCCTTTAGGCGGTAGTTTTTCCAAAATCAATATTGGTTTAGAAATGGGGAGAAAAGGAACCATTTACAATAATTTAGTAGAAGAAAACTATTTCAATGTTAGCATTGGTTTATCATTAAGTGATAAATGGTTTGTGAAACGTAAATTTGACTAAAACTATTCATTATGAAAGCAATTTTTTCTTTGATTAGCCTCTTGTTGATTACAACTTCCTATGCTCAAAAAATTGACTGCTCTTCAAAAATAGCCGCCTACACGGAGTATTATAAATCCAAATCGATTGACGATGCATTTGACACTTGGAATGAAGTGAAAAAAAAATGCCCAAAATTCAGCGAACAAGTTTACACTGACGGTTTGTCTATTCTACAATACAAAATAGACAATGCTTCAGCAGAACAAAAAGAAAAATTAGTTCGTGATGTATTAGCGTTGTACGACCAATATCACCTTAACTTTCCCGAAAAAACTTCTGATTATGAAGTGAATAAAGCCATGGCTTTACAAGACAACAAAATAGAAGTCAAAGAGGAAATTTTTAATTTACTGGACAGCGGATTCTCAAAAGCTTCTGGGAGTATTACCAACGCTAACGCAATTTATACTTATTTCAGTCTTTGTTTTGAAAAGTACAAAGCCGGTGATCAAAAATACACTTCAGATTTGGTTTTAGACAAATATACTTTGACCAATTTCATGCTGACCAAATTGCAAAACAGCAATCCTGATAAAGCTGACACTTATAAAACTGCCCAACGCGGAATTAATGCTTTGGCAAAAGAAATAGTGAATTGCGATAATCTAGCTTCTTACTACGAAAAAAACTATAATCAGTATATAGACAATACTGAATGGATTACAACTGCCTTAACGAATCTTTCGGCTAAATGTAGTTCTAAACCCATTTTTGTAACTATGGCCGAAAAACTATATGCCGTTAAATCTACTTCTCAATCTTCCTATTTTATGGCCTTGGCCAACTTGAGACAACGCAAATTTACAGAAGCCATTCAGTTTTATAACCAAGCAGCCGAATTAGAAACCAATCCACAAGAGAAGGCGAAAATTTACTACACCTTAGCCACTGGACTGCTAGCAAATAATACGGCCAAGTCAAAAGAAACTTTATACAAAGCACTTCAAGCGGATCCAAAATTAGGAAGAGCGTATTTGTTCTTAGCCCAATTGTATTCTAATGCCTCTGAAGAATGTGGGAAAACAGATTTTGAAAAGAAAGCCATATACTATTTGGCAGTACAAACCGCCAAAAAAGCCGGAGATACTGATCCGAAATTAAAATCAGCTGCAGATAAAATGGCAGAAGATTTTGCCCCAAAAACTTTGACTCAAATTGAAATCAACAAAGAAAAACTAAATGGCAAATCCTATACAATAGCATGTTGGATTAATGAAACCATTACTTTTCCATCAAAATAATGAATATCCAATTCCGAAATAGCACGCTTTTATTCCTCCTTTTATTAAGCTTGATCATCGTTTCTTGTGAAAGCAATTTTAAGGAAGTACAAAAAATGGGCGTTTCCGAATTTACCCCAAGTGGTGATGCCGATTCAATCAATTTAAAATACACCGATTCAGGCAGAATTACTGCCAATTTAATCAGCCCTAAAATGCTTGATTATGCCACTGTTGAATTCCCTTATACCGAATTCCCAAAAGGCATGCATTTGACTTTATTTGATAAAAACGGCAAGAAAACCTATATCGATGCCAATTATGCAGTGCGTTATAAAATAACCGACATGATTGACTTACAAGGCAAAGTAAAAATCTCCAATCAAAACGGTGAACAGCTGGAAACAGAACAATTGTATTACGACCAAAAAAACGAATGGTTTTTTACCGAAAAAAAGTTTAAATTTACTTCTCCTAAAGGCATTTCTTATGGAGAAGGAATTGATTTTAGTAAAGATTTCAAAAAAGTAAATTCCCAAAAAATTTCGGGGCAAGTCCAATCAGAATAACTATGAACTATTTAAAATTTACCCAATACGCCTACCTCATTGCTGCTGTCTTATTTGCTGTTGAAGCTTTTAAGCAATACCAAGACGGAGAAACAAACAAAGCCATCATTATGGCCCTATTTACATTTGTAGGTGTTTTTATGTTTTTCTTTCGTAGAAATTTTGCCAAAAAATTTGCCGAACGCAACAAAAAACCCTAAAACATGGAGGTCGGAATTATTATCTTGTGTTTGATACTTTCCGCCTTTTTTTCAGGAATGGAAATAGCCTTTATTTCCTCTAATAAAATTTACCTTGAAATTGAAAAAAAACAAGATGATTTTATTTCCAAAATCTTAACCAAACTCACCGAAAAACCTTCCAAGTTCATTGCTACCATGCTTGTTGGCAATAACATCGCGATGGTTATTTATGGTTTTTTTATGGGCGATTTATTGATGGAATGCTTTTCCTATTTAGGATACCAATTCACCGATTTATCCAGCCTATTGCTACAAACGGCTATCTCTACTGTAATTGTCTTAATGACCTCTGAGTTTTTGCCCAAAGTATTTTTCCAAATTTACGCCAATAGTTTCCTAAAGTTTTTTGCCTTGCCGGCCTACTTTTTCTATAAACTATTCTATTACATTTCCTCATTCATGATTTGGATATCCGATTATATTTTGAAGAAATTTTTTAAAACCGAAGGCGATCAAATTACTCTTTCATTCAGCAAAGTTGAATTAGGCAACTACATTACCGAGCAAATGAATTCGGTTCAAGACCACGAAACCGTAGATTCAGAAATTCAAATTTTTCAAAATGCGCTAGAATTTTCGGGTGTAAAAGCCAGAGACATTATGACTCCTCGAACTGAATTAGTAGCCGTTGATCTTTACAGTTCAGTGGCCGAATTGAGACAATTATTTATAGAAACCGGTTATTCTAAGATTTTGGTGTATCTCAATACGCTTGATGATATCGTAGGTTATGTTCATTCTTTTGAACTTTTCAAAAAACCCAGAACCATTAAATCGGTCATGATTCCTGTAGAATTTGTACCCGAAACGATTTATATCAAAGATGTAATGAATTTACTAACCAAAAAGCGAAAAAGTGTTGCGGTGATTTTAGATGAATATGGCGGAACATCCGGAATTGTAACCATTGAGGATATCGTTGAAGAACTGTTTGGTGAAATTGAGGACGAACACGATTCTGACGAAGCATTGACCGAAGAACAGCTCAACAACACTACTTTTTTGTTTTCAACCAGATTAGACGTGGCTTATTTAAATGAAAGCTATAAATTAAATATTCCAGAAAGTGATTCCTATGGCACCTTAGGAGGATTTATAGTTGATTTTTCTAAAGAAATTCCACAAAAAGGGGAACAAATTACCATTGAAAATTTCCAATTTACCATTGAGGAAGCCACAAATAAGAAAATCGAATTGGTAAAAATGATACTAATCGATTAGTTTCTGTAAAAAAATTAAAAAATAGATGAAATTATAACTAAGTGAGTATTATTATTTCACAGATAATTGTATTTTCGCAAACTGAATTAAAATTTAACAAGATTAGAAATGGCAATTTTATCAAAAATTAGAAATCGCTCAGGTTTACTTTTAATATTAATAGGTTTTGCATTATTGGCTTTTGTCGTGCAAGATTTATTTAGCAACGGCTTTAAAAGCATATCAACCGACGTAGGAAGTGTTAACGGAAAAGATATATCTTTTGAAGAGTTTAGAATAAAAGTAGCAAACGTTGAAAAAAACGGACAAAATGGGCAACCTATGAGTTCTATGCAGGCTTCAAACCAAGTTTGGAACCAAGAAGTAAGCGTAGCTTTATTGACCGCTGAATTCGAAAAATTAGGATTGCGCGTGGGCGAAAAACATATTGTGGAAGTATTCAAAGCCGACCCAAATATTGGTCAAAACCAAATGTTTATGAATGCTGCCGGTAAATTTGATGTGAATAAATTCAAAGATTACTTCAAATCAAACCCGGAAGGAATTAAAATCTTAAAAGAAAGAGAAAAAGACGCTGAATTAAATGCCAAATACCAAATATACAATTCATTGGTAAAAGGTGCTATGTACACTACAGAAGCTGAAGGCAAATTTAAATATGAGGCCGAAATGAACAAAGTAACTTTTGACTTTGTTGCTGTTCCTTACTCAAGTATCAAAGACAGTGATGTTAAAATTACCGATGAAGAGATTTTAGCTTATATGAAAACCAAAGAGAAAAAATTCAAATCAGAAGGATCTCGTGAGTTGGATTATGTATTGATAGAAGAAAAACCATCGGCAGAAGACGAAGCAGAAGTTAAAAACAAAATCAATTCGTTGATGACTTCACATGTTGAATTTAATGACGGTAAAAACGATACGATACCAAGTTTCCAATCGGCACCTAATGTGGCTGAATTTGTAAACCAAAACTCTGATATCCCTTATGATTCAACTTATATCGCTAAACAAGATTTACCGGCTGAACATGCTGAGCAATTATTCGGTTTGGCAACCGGACAAGTATACGGACCATACATGTTTGGCAACTACTATTGTATTTCTAAAGCTTTAGGAAGAAAAGTTGGTGCAAAATCTAAAGCAAGCCACATCTTAATCAGCTGGGAAGGTACTCAAGTTCCTAACAAAAAAGAGAAAAGAACCAAAGAACAAGCCAAAGCGAAAGCAGAAGGTTTATTAGCTCAAGCCATAGCCAATCCATCAATGTTCATGATTTTGGCGATGTCTAATTCTGATGACTCGTCAGCACAACAAGGTGGTGATTTGGGTTATTTCGGTCCAGGCCAAATGGTAAAACCGTTTAATGATTTTGTATTCAACAATCCGGTTGGAAAAATTGGTTTAGTCGAAACAGAATTTGGTTACCACATTATCAATGTAACCGACAAACAAGATGCTATCAGATTAGCTACTATTGCTGAAAAAATTGAGCCATCTGAAGCAACTAACGATAAAATTTACACCCAAGCGACTAAATTTGAAATGGACGCTACTGCCGGTAAAGATTTTGCTGCTTTGACTAAAGAAGGAAAATTAACCGCCAATCCATCGGTAAGAGTTAAAGCTATTGACGAAAGTTTTGGTGCTATTTCAAACCAAAGACAAATCGTAAAATGGGCTTTTGCAGAAGACACTAACATTGGTGACGTAAAACGTTTCGAAGTAGTTAATATGGGCCATGTGATTGTTAAATTGAAAAAAGTAAATGAGAAAGGATTAATGGCTGTTGAAGAAGCAAAACCACAAGTTGAAGGTCTTTTGAAAAACAAAAAGAAAGCAGAAATGATTAAAGCTAAAATGACCGGAAGTTCATTGGCAGCTATAGCAGCTTCTAACAAAGCTGCGGTTGTTAACGCGGTTGATTTAACGCTTGAAAGCCCAGCTGTTCCGGGTGCAGGATTTGAACCAAAAGTAGTTGGATCTGCCTTTACTTCAAAAGCAGGACAAATTTCAAAACCTATTGATGGTAATGCAGGCGTTTATGTGTTGGTTACTAAAACCGTTACAAAAGCACCGGCACTACCAAAATATACTGATTACGTTAACAAATTAAAACCACAAGCTACCGGTAA
>JBDLVY010000118.1:0-2511 GCA_039804545.1 Bacteroidota bacterium
TTTGTACTTTTGAAAGTATAATTTGAAACCTAATTATGGAAAATATAGCGGCTTACGTTCAACAAAATAAAGAACGTTTCATCAATGAATTAATTGAATTATTAAAAATTCCATCGGTAAGTGCTGATACTGCTTACTCTCAAGATGTATTCGACACTGCCGATGCTGTAAAAGTAAGTTTAGAAACGGCAGGTTGTGATCTAGTTGAAATTTGCGACACACCGGGCTATCCTATTGTTTATGGCGAAAAAATAATCGATCCTAATTTACCTACTGTCTTGGTATACGGACATTATGATGTACAACCACCAGATCCAATGGAATTATGGACTTCTCCTCCATTTGAACCCGTAATTAAAACCACCGAAATTCATCCCGAAGGGGCCATTTTTGCACGTGGCGCTTGCGATGACAAAGGACAAATGTACATGCATGTCAAAGCATTTGAATATATGGTTTCTTCTAATAGCTTGCCATGCAATGTGAAATTCATGATTGAGGGCGAAGAAGAAATTGGATCTAAAAGTTTAAGTTGGTTTGTAGAACGCAACCAAGAAAAACTGAAAAACGATGTGATTTTAATTTCAGATACTGGGATGATTTCAAATCAACAACCGTCAATTACAACGGGGCTTCGTGGTTTGAGTTATGTAGAAGTAGAAGTTACGGGACCTAATCGTGATTTACATTCCGGTTTGTATGGCGGTGCAGTGGCTAATCCAATCAATATATTGTCTAAAATGATTGCTTCATTACATGACGAAAACAATCACATTACTATTCCAGGATTTTATGACAAAGTAGAAGAACTATCTGCTGCTGAAAGAGCCGAAATGGCCAAAGCACCTTTCAGTCTAGAAAACTATAAAAAAGCGTTAGATATTGATGCTGTTTATGGTGAATCGGGTTATGTAACCAACGAAAGAAACTCTATTCGTCCTACACTAGACGTAAACGGAATTTGGGGGGGGTATACTGGCGAAGGTGCCAAAACCGTTATCGCAAGTAAGGCTTTCGCCAAAATTTCAATGCGCTTAGTTCCAAATCAAGATTGGGAGGAAATCACTGAATTGTTTACCAAACATTTCTTGAGCATTGCGCCAGCAGGAGTAACTGTAAAAGTTAAACCGCACCATGGCGGACAAGGCTACGTTACTCCAATTGACAGCATTGGCTACCAAGCCGCTAATAAAGCCTATACCGAAACCTTTGGTGTTCCAGCAATTCCTGTTCGCTCAGGCGGAAGTATTCCAATTGTAGCTTTATTCGAAAAAGAATTGAAAAGTAAAACCATCTTGATGGGATTTGGATTGGACAGCGATGCGATCCATTCACCGAATGAACATTTTGGGATATTTAACTACTTGAAAGGGATCGAAACCATTCCTTTGTTTTACAAGTATTTTGTAGAACTGAGTAAATAAATTCTCTTTTTATATAAACTTCCGCTCGTTCTTCACAATGAGCGGATTTTTTTTGGGCGTAACCCGCAGAAAAAGCGGGTCGGTTCATCCGCTGTATCTTTTTGGGACCAAGCCTAAAAAGCGCGTCCCCAAAAAGGATGCCGCTCCTACCCCTTACGCAAAACCGCTTCTAAACCACTTATTTTAAAAAAAATTAATCATTTTGTTGCACATATTATTTTTTATTCTACATTTGTAGAGTTAATTCTAAAAACATAGAGCAAATGTCGTTATCTAACTCAGAAGAACAATTAATGGAATACCTTTGGCAACTAGAAAAAGCCTTTATGAAAGACTTGCTTGAGGCCTACCCCAAACCAAAACCCGCAACTACAACAGTGGCCACTTTGCTGAAAAGAATGATTGATAAAGAATTCGTATCCTACAAGGAATTTGGAAACTCAAGAGAATATTATCCTTTGGTGAAAAAGACCGATTATTTTTCCAAGCACGTCAACGGATTGATTAGCAATTTTTTCAATAATTCGGCATCGCAATTTGCATCTTTCTTTACCACCGAAACTAATTTATCTCAAACGGAATTGGAAGATCTCAAGAAAATAATTGATGTTGAACTTCAAAAAAAGAAAAAATGAGTGACTTTCTAATTAAATCGGCCATCAGTTTAGGCGTGCTTTTACTTGCCTATCATTTCCTTTTAGAAAAAGAAAAAATGCACCAGTTTAATAGGTTTTACTTATTATTTAGTCTTGTTTTTTCGTTTGTAATTCCATTTATAACAATCGAAGTGATTCAGAAAATAGCAACTCCAATTATACAAAAAAATAGTCCTATTCAAATCAATAAAGAAAGTATTGTATTTGTTTCAGAAACCAATTATTTACCGATTATCCTTTGGAGTATTTATGGATTGGTTACGCTCTTTCTTACCATCCGATTCGTCAGAAATATAATGAGAATAATCACAAAAAAGAATTCAAATACAAGAATTGAATATGAAAATGCACGGTTAGTTTTATTAAAAGAAGAAGTGCTTCCACATACTTTTTTAAACTACATTTTCATGAGTGAAATGGATTATAACAAT
>JBDLVY010000119.1:0-18823 GCA_039804545.1 Bacteroidota bacterium
TTGCTATGAGTAGTAATAAAGTTATACACGCAATATACAATGATGATGATGTATTAATGGATGCGGTTCACAAAACCAGAGCAGCCCATCATCATATTGAAGAAATTTTCACTCCTTTTCCGGTTCACGGTTTAGATAAAGCGATGGGATTGGCTCCAACAAGATTGGCAATCTGTGCTTTCATCTACGGATGTATCGGTTTGACAGTAGCCACAACGATGATGAATTATATCATGATTTCAGATTGGCCGCAGGACATTGGAGGAAAACCAAGTTTTAGTTATATCCAAAATATGCCGGCTTTTGTACCGGTAATGTTTGAGATGACTGTGTTCTTTGCAGCGCACTTAATGGTAATTACTTTCTACATGAGAAGTAAGTTATGGCCATTCAAACAAGCAGAAAACCCAGATGTAAGAACTACTGATGATCACTTTTTAATGGAAGTGTCTGTTCATGACAATGAAGCAGAATTGGTAAAATTCTTCGAAGGAACCGGAGCAGTTGAAGTAAAAGTAATTGATAAGCATTAATAATAGATATGAAAAGTTTACTTAAAATAGCATTTGTATTGGGTATCATTGTTTCATTATCTTCCTGTAAAGATGATTTGAAACCTAACTATCAATACATGCCAAATATGTACGAATCTGTGGCTTATGAAACCTATTCTGAGTCAGGTGCTTTCAATTCACCAACAGGAGAAAAAGGTAAAGAAGGTCAAATTCCTGCTGAAGGTTCAATCAAAAGAGGATTTGTTCCTTACGAATATCCAAACACTCCGGAAGCTCTAGCAGCCATCAAAGCTTTAAATCCAAAATCACCGCTTGATTCAACCCAAGTAGATATGAAAAAAGGAGAAGAACTTTTTGGAATTTACTGTGCAATCTGTCATGGTACTGAAGGAAATGGAAAAGGGAAATTGGTAACACAAGAGAAATTCTTAGGTGTTCCTAGTTATGCTGACAGAGTTATCAACGAAGCAAGTATTTTCCATGTAGTGACTTATGGTTTGAATTCAATGGGTTCTCATGCCAATCAATTAAGTCAGGAAGAACGTTGGATAGTTGCTGCTTATGTAATGCAACTTAAAAGCAAATTATAATTGTAGAACAAACAGATTGTTATAGATATGTATACATTTTCAAGTAAATTAAAAACCTTTTCTTTTGTCCTAATGATCGTGGGTATCCTTGGGATTGGTTATGGTTTTTTAACTGCACCTAAAGATATTCAAGAAGTTGAGGCTATTTTAAAAGCAGAAGCTGAGGCACATCACGGTGGTGGTCACGATGCCGCACCTGCTCACGAAACAAAAGCTGAGCCGACTACTCATGAAGCGCATGCTGAAGAAGTTTCAGCCGCTACTAATGAAGCACAAATTGAGCCAACTTCACATGACTCTATTACACCAGTAACTGAAGCTCATGCTGCCAATCCGGTAGCTCAAGAGCCACATGCTGAAACTGCTACAGGACATGAAATTCATGATGCTACTGCAAGTGCAGGCCACGATGATCATAAAGAGCATGCAGAACACGTTTTCCACCAATTGCAAAATAAGCCTTGGGCTGCTTTGTATGTAGCTTGTCTTTTCTTTATGTTGATTGCTTTAGGAGCTTTGGCTTTCTATGCTATCCAGCAAGTTGCACAAGCAGGTTGGTCTCCAGTTTTATTCAGAGTAATGCAAGGAATCACTGCTTATTTGTTGCCGGGTTCTATTATTTTCTTTGTCTTATTATTATTATCCGGTTTCCATTTTAATCATTTGTTTGTATGGATGGCTGATGGTGTAACAGACCCTAAAAGCGCCAATTATGACCATTTGATTGCGGGTAAAGCTGGATATTTAAATTTCCCATTCTGGATTATTAGAGCTGCAATTTTCATCTTTGGATGGAATCTATACAGACATTTGTCTAGAAAGAACTGTTTGGCACAAGATGAAGCAACAGACAACTCATTTTACAAAAAGAACTTTAAAATGTCTGCGGCATTCTTAGTATTCTTTATAGTTACAGAATCTATCATGTCTTGGGACTGGATTATGTCGGTTGACCCACATTGGTTCAGTACATTATTCGGATGGTATGTATTTGCAAGTTTCTTTGTAAGTGGAATTACAACCATTTCAATGGTAACTTTATACTTAAAATCTAAAGGGTATTTAGAGAATGTTAATTCAAGTCATATACACGATTTATCAAAATTCATGTTTGGTATCAGTGTGTTCTGGACCTATTTATGGTTCTCTCAATTCATGTTGATTTGGTATTCAAACATCCCAGAAGAGGTGACCTATTTCAAAACCAGAATTGAAGATTTTAACTTGACGTTCTTTGGAGCAGTTGCTATGAACTTTATTTTCCCGTTCTTGGTTTTAATCAATACCGATTTCAAACGTATTTCTTGGATTATTGTTATGGCAGGTATCGTTATTTTATTCGGACATTATGTTGATTTCTTCAATATGATTATGCCAGCAACAGTAGGAGACCAATGGTTCATCGGAATCCCTGAAATATCCTCAATTTTATTCTTCTTTGGATTATTCATTTTTGTAGTATTCAGTGCATTGACTAAAGCACCATTGGTACCAAAACGCAATCCTTTTATAGAAGAAAGTAAACATTTTCATTATTAATATTTAAAGTAAATTACAAATGACAACTCTTTTGGTACTTATAGTTGTAGTTTTATTGGCAGTTGCCTTATGGCAGTTAACTAAAATATTCGACTTAACTCAAGTTGGTGGAAATGTTAATGACACACAAGTTGCAAACGATAACGATAATAAAGTTAACGGCTATTTGATGTTTGGGTTCTTAGGATTTATTTACCTAACCACTATTTTCTGTCTTTTAAACTACAGCCATTTTCCATTGATTGGTGACTCAGCTTCGGCACACGGACCTGAAATTGACAATCTAATGATGATTTCTATGGTTTTAATCTTTTTTGTACAAACCGTTACTCAAGCATTATTACACTATTTTGCTTTTAAATACAGAGGAAAACAAGGGCAAAAAGCATTATATTTTGCTGATAACAATAAGTTAGAATTTATATGGAGTATCATTCCTGCGGTTGTTTTGGCTGGATTGATTTTATACGGTTTATATGCTTGGACTAACATCATGTTCGTAGATGAAAAAGATGAAGAAGAGGCTATTGTTATCGAACTTTATGCACAACAATTCAAATGGGAAGCTAGATATGCCGGAACGGATAATGTTTTAGGTAAAGCAAACGTAAGGTATATTGAAGGGGTAAATACTTTAGGAGTAGATTTATCCGACCCAAATGCACAAGATGATTTTACCTCTACCGAATTACACATTCCTAAAGGAAAAAGAGTTATTTTCAAAATGCGTTCTCAAGACGTTTTACACTCGGCTTACATGCCTCACTTCAGAGCACAAATGAACTGTGTTCCCGGAATGGTAACTCAGTTTTCTTTTATTCCTACATTGACTACAGCAGAGATGAGAGATAAACCGGCTATGATTGAAAAGGTATCTAATATCAACGCGATTAGAGCTAAGAAAAGTGAGAAGTTAGTTGCTGAAGGACAAACAGCTCTAGACCCTTATACTTTTGACTATTTATTATTGTGTAACAAAATTTGTGGAGCCTCTCACTACAACATGCAAATGAAAGTGGTTGTAGATACTCCTGAAGATTACAAAAATTGGTTAAAAGAAAATGCCCCAAAAACTATTGTTCAAGCCGTGAAAACAGCTACTGCTGAAGCAAAAGCTGCCGAAACTCCGGCTTTACCAACTAAAGATTCTACCTCTTCAAACAGCAAAGACACTACAGTAGTTGCTCAAGCAGAAATGAAAAATTAATAAAATTTAAAAGTTTACCTATATGTCAGCAGAAGCTCACAATCACGATCACGGTCACGACGAACACGAACACCACCATAAAGACACGTTCATTACTAAATACATTTTTAGTATTGACCACAAAATGATATCAAAACAGTATTTGATTACCGGTATCATTATGGGAGTAATTGGTGTTGGGATGTCAATGCTATTCAGAATGCAATTGGCTTGGCCTGAAGAATCTTTTAAAATTTTCAGCTTTTTCCTTGGAGAAAGAATGGCTCCAGGTGGCGTAATGAATAACGAAACTTATTTGGCTTTAGTTACCATACACGGTACCATCATGGTATTCTTTGTGTTAACAGCCGGTTTGAGTGGAACCTTCAGTAATTTATTAATTCCGTTGCAAATTGGTGCGCGAGATATGGCCTCTGGATTCCTAAACATGGTTTCTTATTGGTTATTCTTCTTGTCAAGTGTGGTAATGGTGATCTCATTATTCGTTGAATCAGGTCCGGCTTCTGCGGGATGGACAATTTATCCGCCTTTGAGTGCCTTGCCGCAAGCCATGTCAGGCTCAGGAACGGGTATGACTTTATGGTTGGTTTCTATGGCCATTTTCATTGCTTCGTCTTTATTAGGTTCTTTGAATTACATCGTAACGGTAATCAACTTAAGAACTAAAGGAATGTCAATGACAAGATTGCCGCTTACCATTTGGGCTTTCTTTATCACAGCTATCATCGGGGTTATTTCGTTCCCGGTATTATTATCAGCTGCTTTAATGTTAATCATGGACAGAAGTTTCGGAACTTCTTTCTTCTTGTCTGATATTTATATTGCAGGAGAGGTTTTACACTATCAAGGTGGTTCACCGGTATTGTTCGAACACTTATTCTGGTTCTTAGGTCACCCTGAGGTTTATATTGTATTGTTACCAGCATTAGGAATTACTTCTGAAGTTATTGCCACTAACTCGCGTAAACCAATCTTTGGTTACAGAGCAATGATTATGTCAATTATTGCTATTGCATTCTTATCAACAATCGTTTGGGGTCACCATATGTTTATCTCCGGTATGAATCCGTTCTTAGGCTCTGTGTTTACCTTCACAACTTTATTGATTGCAATTCCGTCTGCTGTAAAAGCATTCAACTATATCACTACTTTATGGAAAGGTAACTTACAGTTAAACCCAGCTATGTTGTTTTCAATTGGTTTGGTTTCTACCTTTATCACAGGAGGTTTAACCGGAATTATTTTAGGAGACAGTACTTTGGATATTAACGTTCACGATACTTATTTCGTTGTAGCTCACTTCCACTTAGTAATGGGTATCTCTGCACTTTACGGAATGTTTGCTGGTATTTACCACTGGTTCCCTAAAATGTTTGGAAGAATGTTAAACAAAAACTTAGGCTACGTTCACTTCTGGGTTACAGCAGTATGTGCTTACGGTGTTTTCTTCCCAATGCACTTTATCGGTATGGCCGGTTTACCAAGAAGATATTACACCAATACCAACTTCCCGTTGTTTGACGATTTACAAGATGTAAACGTTATCATTACAACGTTTGCTTTAATCGGAGGTGTTTTCCAATTGGTATTCTTATACAACTTCTTCAGTAGTATTTTCTACGGAAAAAGAACCGTACAAAATCCATGGAAATCTAATACATTGGAATGGACAGCGCCAATCGAACACATTCACGGAAACTGGCCTGGTGCTATTCCGGAAGTTCACAGATGGCCATATGATTATAGCAAACCTGGACATGATGATGATTTCGTTCCTCAAAATGTACCAATGAAACCAGGAGAAGAAGTATTACACCACTAATTCTTCCTCATAAAATATAGAAAATGCCTTTCCTAAACGAAAGGCATTTTTTATTGGCAACCAACTTTGTTATATTTGTGAGATGAATGAAAATTTAGACCCAACCAATAACCGTTTAAATCCCGAAGAACTCGACCTCGAGAAAAAGTTAAGGCCACTTAGTTTTGACGATTTTACCGGTCAAGAGCAAGTACTTGATAACCTCAAAGTATTCGTAGAAGCCGCCAATCAAAGAGATGAAGCACTCGATCATACTTTGTTTCACGGACCTCCGGGATTAGGTAAAACTACCCTGGCTAATATTTTGGCCAATGAGTTGGGCGTTGGTATTAAAATTACTTCCGGCCCCGTTTTAGATAAACCCGGAGATTTAGCAGGATTGTTAACTAATCTCGAAGAAAGAGACGTCTTGTTTATAGATGAAATTCATCGCTTAAGCCCTGTAGTGGAAGAGTATTTGTATTCTGCTATGGAAGATTTTAAAATCGATATCATGATTGAATCTGGACCAAATGCACGAACTGTTCAAATCAATTTAAATCCGTTTACTCTAGTTGGTGCAACAACACGTTCAGGATTATTGACAGCCCCAATGCGTGCGCGTTTCGGAATCCAAAGCCGTTTACAATATTATAATACCGAATTGTTAACCACTATTGTCCAACGCAGTTCCGCTATTTTAAAAATGCCGATTACGATGGAAGCCGCAATAGAAATTGCAGGAAGAAGCCGAGGAACACCTCGTATAGCCAATGCTCTTTTGCGTCGCGTAAGAGATTTTGCCCAAATCAAAGGCAATGGAAAAATCGATATTGAAATCGCTCGTTTTTCACTAAAAGCTTTACACGTAGACGCCCACGGTTTAGACGAAATGGACAATAAAATATTAACGACTATTATCGAAAAATTCAAAGGCGGACCGGTAGGCTTATCCACTTTGGCGACAGCCGTTTCCGAAAGCGGTGAAACCATTGAAGAAGTATACGAACCGTTCTTAATTCAAGAAGGTTTTATCATCAGAACACCGCGCGGCAGAGAAGTAACCGAAAAAGCATACAAGCATTTAGGAAAAATCAATACCAATATTCAAGGAGGTTTGTTTTGATCAACAATAAAGAGAAATACACACAATTCATCAAAGCCGAAGCCAAACGCCTCGGTTTTTTGTCTTGTGGTATTTCTAAAGCAGGTTTCTTAGAAGAAGAAGCACCACGATTGGAATATTGGTTAAACCAAAATCACCATGGAGAGATGAAATATCTCGAAGACCATTACGATATGCGGTTGAACCCAACGTTATTAGTTCATGGTGCCAAAAGTGTCATATCGCTCTTGTTGAATTATTATCCGCCACAAGAGCAAATTAAAGACAGTTATAAGATTTCAAAGTATGCCTACGGGAAAGACTACCATAATGTTATCAAGAAAAAACTAAAGAAGTTATTGCGCAGCATTCGAACCGAAATCGGGGAAGTTCCCGGGCGTGCTTTTGTTGATTTTGCTCCGGTAATGGATAAAGCTTGGGCTGCCAAAAGCGGTTTGGGTTGGATGGGCAAAAGCAGTAATTTATTGACACAACAAGTTGGTTCTTTTTATTTCATCGCCGAATTGATAGTTGATTTAGAATTAGACTACGACAATCCTACAACAGACCATTGCGGTACTTGTACGGCATGTATTGATGCTTGTCCCACGCAAGCCATAGTCGCGCCTTATGTTGTTGATGGTAGCAAGTGCATCTCCTATTTTACCATAGAACTCAAAGAAAATATTCCCAATGAAATGAAAGGCCAACTTGATGACTGGATATTTGGTTGTGATGTTTGCCAAGATGTTTGTCCATGGAATAAATTTTCAAAACCGCATAGCGAACCGTTATTTTCGCCTTACCCCGAATTGCTTTCGTATACCAAAAAAGATTGGGAAGAAATCACCGAAGAAACATTTGCCAAAGTCTTTCCTAACTCGCCATTGAAACGAACCAAATTAGATGGGTTGAAAAGAAATATTACTTTTTTAAAGTAGACTCTCTTTCAATAATATCAGTCTCTAACTCAATCGTCTTTGGCTTGAAAGGCAGCAATTCTTTTTTGATGTTTATTTCTTCCAATAATAATTTGAAAGATTGAACTCCCATTTCAAAACTGGGTTGGTCCACAGTACTCAATTTAGGAGTAATCACTTGCGACATAAACCAGTTACTAAAACCAATAACTTTTACTTGATTAGGAATTTTGATGCCAACCTCATTGAAATGTGCCAAAACACCAACGGCCACTAAATCAGTAATGACAAAAATACCGTCAACATCCGGATGTTCTATGGCTATTTGTTTGGCAAATTCTAGCCCTTCTTCAAAAGTTACATTTTTACAAGTGTAAACCAGTTTAGAGTCGAAGGGAATATTGTTTTTTTCCAAAGCCTTTTTATATCCCAAAAATCGGTCAATCGCATTTTGAGGATTCACCGGTCCGCGAATGTGTGCAATCTTTCGACAACCTTTTTGAATCAAATGTTCGACAGCGTTAAAGGCTGCTTTTTGATCGTTAATAATAACTTTAGAACACGGAATCAATTTGGAGATTTTGTCAAACATCACAAAAGGAACTTCTTTGCGCAGTATTTCTTTGATGTGCTCATCATCATTTGATTCGTTAGACAGTGACATGATAATGCCATCTACTCTTTTATTCATCAAAAGTTCTACTTGCTTTTTTTCCAATTCTAAAGATTCATTGGATTGGAGTATTATCACCAAATAACCATTTTTCTCCGCTTCGTCAATAATACCGTTAATGACGTTAGAGAAAAAATGATGCACTACTTCGGGAATAATCAATCCGATTGTTCGTGATTCTTTGGTTCTAAGGTTTACCGCAAAACTATTTGGGGTATAACTTAATGATTCGGCCAACTCTAAAACAGCCTTGCGAGTCTTCGGACTGACATCAGGGTAGTTTTTTAACGCTTTAGATACCGTAGTGATAGAGATTCCTAAGGTTTCAGCGATTTGTTTTAAAGTTATATCTCTCATTTAACAAATATCATAAAAAAAAATTAATCTTGTACCGAAAACGTTTTCGATATTTTCGAAAACGTTTTCGATTATGATTTTCTAATTTTTTGTGAATTAAAAATATAATTTCGAAAAATAAACTAACAATAATTACTAATCAAACAAATTACAAAAGATGAAAAAAAGTACTTTATTTTTGAAAAGGATGTTGCTTTTTATAGCTTTAATGCTGTGCAATCTCTCTTTTTCACAAAGCAGTAGCTTATCAGGAAAAGTTACCGATACTAAAGGAGAAGCTGTAGTAGGCGCCAACGTAGTATTGAGTAGCGGTTCTAAATCTACTTCTACCAATGCTGATGGTGTTTATACCTTCTCAGGATTGGCTGACGGTTCTGTTACTGTTACCGTTTCTTACATCGGTTTAGCGACTGAAAAGAAAACAGCTAACGTAAGCGGAAACACCACTTTGGATTTTCAACTACAAGATGATTCTAAAGTATTAGAAGAAGTAGTGGTAACTGGTGTGGTTAATCCAAGAGCCAAAATCAAATCAAGCGTTTCCATTACTACTTTAGATGTGAAACAAGTAGAACAATCAGCGCCAAGATCAACAGCCGAAATCTTCAGAACTATTCCGGGGATTCGCTCAGAGTCTTCAGGTGGAGAAGGAAATGCCAACATCTCTGTTCGTGGGGTGCCAATTTCTTCAGGAGGTTCTAAGTATTTACAAATTCAAGAAGACGGTTTGCCGGTATTGTTATACGGTGATATCGCTTTCGCAACTGCGGATATCTTCACAAGATTTGATAGAAATATAGCTAAAATTGAAGCCATTCGTGGAGGTTCTGCTTCTACCTTGTCATCAAATTCACCAGGTGGTATCATCAACTTTATCAGCAAAACAGGTAAAACGGAAGGCGGAAGTATGGTAACCAGTTTTGGTTTAGATTACAATGACTTCAGAACAGATTTAGAATATGGTGCACGTATTGGAGACGGATTATATTTCCACGCCGGTGGTTTCTACAGAACTGGTGAAGGAGTTAGAAGTCCAGGTTTTACAGCCAATAATGGTGGACAATTCAAAATGAACCTTACCAAAGAATTCGAAAACGGTTCGGTAACAGTTTATGCTAAATTCTTAAACGACAGAGCTGCGGCTTACATGCCAATGCCAATCAAAGTAACTGGTAGTAATGCTAGCCCAACATGGGAAAGTATCAGCGGATATGACGCTACTTCAGGTACACAACAATCACCTTATTTAATGCACAATGTAGGTTTAGACGGTAACGGAAACGTAAGAAGAGGTAATGTAGCCGATGGAATGCACCCGGTTTCTAAAACTATTGGAGCTTCAGTTAACTTCGAATTGGCTGAAGGTTGGAAAGTAACCAACAATGGTCGTTTCTCTTCTAACAGCGGACAATTTATTACGCCTTTCCCAGCCGAAGTTGCTTCTGCTGCTACAATTGCTAACTCATTCGGAACAGGTTCTACTTTAACTTATGCCAATGATGGATCGGCTTTCAATACTCCTAACGGTTTAGTTTCTAGAATTCACATGTTTGATGTTGAATTGAACAATTTCAACAACTTCATGAATGATTTAAGAATCACTAAGAAATTTGATAAAGTTGGCGTAACTGCCGGTTATTTCAAATCGATTCAAAATATCTCAATGTCATGGTTATGGAATTCTTACTTACAAGAAGTATCGGATAATAATCCAAGATTAATCAATGTTACTGATGCTGGTGGAAATTTACTTTCTACTAATGGATTGTACGCTTACGGAGTTCCGGCTTGGGGTAACTGTTGTACCAGAAACTATGATACACAATACAATGTTTCAGCACCATATGCTAACGTGTCTTTTGATGCTTCAGATAAATTGTCTTTAGAAGGAGGAATCCGTTTTGATATGGGTCAAGTTAATGGTTCATTTGCAGGTTCGTCTCAAACAACTTATGACATCAATAATGATAACATAATTTCAGCCCCAGAAACCAGCGTGTCTGCTATCAATACGGCTAATACTACAGCGGTTGATTATGATTACGATTATGTGTCTTATTCATTAGGTGCTAACTATTTGTTAGATGAACGTCAATCAGTATTCGCACGATACAGCAAAGGTGCTTCAGCCAAAGCAGATAGAATTTTATTCTCAGGGTTAGATTACCTTGACGGCGATAAAATCAACTCTTTAGATTATTTGGCGCAAGCGGAATTAGGATACAAAAGAAAATTCGATAAAGGTTATGTTTACGCTACTTTCTTTACGTCAACAACAACCGAAGAAGGCGGATTTGAAGCTACTTCTAACAGCATTATCGAAAACGATTACCGTTCAATGGGTCTTGAGTTAGAGTCTTCTTATAATGTAAACAATGATTTGAACTTACGCGGTGGATTTACGTATACTAAAGCAGAAGTTACTTCGGGTGCTAATGATGGTAATGAACCAAGAAGACAACCAAAAATGATGTACAACTTTATCCCAACTTACAAATTCGGAAAAGCGAATAATACACTTGGATTGAGCTTCATCGGTCAAACCAAAGCTTATGCACAAGATAACAACGAATTGGTGATGAATGGATTTGTAATCGTAAACGGTTTCGTAGAAGTGGGCATCACTAAAGGATTATCTTTAAACATAGCTGGAAATAACTTACTGAATACTTTGGCCATCACTGAAGCTGAAGAAGGAAGTATCACAGCCAATACCACTAATATTGTTAGAGCAAGACCTTTACCAGGAAGATCACTTTCTATGGCATTGTCTTACAAGTTCTAAGCAACTTATTTCATGTTTAATTTGAGTAATTCCTATACCATAGTTTTTATGGTATGGGAATTATTTTTAACTAAAGATTTTATATCTTTAAATACATCTTAAAACAGTACCTATGAAAAAATCTGTCACGCTAGTACTCTTTTTAATGCTTTTTGTGAGCAATGGGTTATGGGCACAAGAAAATCAAACCAAAGCCACAGCTAAACCACCAAAAGCGATTATGATTGTTTATGGCAGTGACGAATGCCATCATTGTACAGATACCAAAAAATACCTCAAAGAAAATAATATCGAATTCATATTTTATGATATTGATAAAAATCAGGAAGCATTGAGAGAAATGTTATTCAAACTCAAAAACGCTAACATCAGTACCAATAATTTGTCGATTCCGGTAATTGATAAGCAAGGGGTGATTTTTACCAACAACATTCCTTTTGAAGAATTCCTCCAGAAATTAAATTAAACAATGAACAAAAAAATACACCTGAGCTTTTGGCAAATTATCAATATGAATGTTGGTTTTTTTGGCATTCAATATAGCTTTGGGTTACAACAAAGTGCTGTTAATCCCATTTATGATTTTTTAGGTGCTCATCCAGACCAAATTCCATTACTCAATTTAGCCGGACCTTTAACGGGTTTGTTAGTACAACCCATTATTGGTGCTTTGAGTGATAAAACGTGGTCACCAAGATTGGGCGGCAGAAGAAAACCGTTTTTCTTTATTGGCGCTTTGATTTGTAGTTTGGCACTTTTTGCTTTCCCGTTTAGTAGCTCTTTATGGATGGCTGCCGGATTACTATGGATTTTAGATGCTGGAAACAATACTGCCATGGAACCATATCGTGCTTTCATTGCCGATAAATTAGACGAATCACAACAGCCAACGGGTTTTCAAGCCCAAAGTTTTTTTACGGGATTCGGACAAACCTTAGCCAATATTTCTCTTTTTATTTTCCCTTTAATTTTTATTGGAACAACCGGTAAACTGCCTACTTGGGTTTTTGCTTCTTTCTTTTTGGGCGCTATTTGCTCAATTGCTTCGGTTTGGTGGAGTTCTCACACTACTAAAGAAATCCCGCCAACACCAGAAGAACTGCAAAAAATACAATCTGAACGCATCAGTCTTTTTACGCCTTTTATTGACATAGCAAAAGCCGTAAAAGAGATGCCTAAAGTAATGTGGCAATTGGCTTTAGTTTATTTGTTCCAATGGTACGCTCTTTTTTGTTATTGGCAAAATTCGTCCAAAAGTATAGCGCTTTCAGTATGGAACACCTCGCCCGAAAAAGACATGGAATTATATGGAGAAGCAGTAAGCTGGACCGGTTTAGTTAATGGTTGGTACAATGTAGTAACTTTTTTATGCGCCTTTACTTTGGTTTATTTTGCTAAAAAATATTCACCAAAATTAGTGCATTTCAGCTGTTTGCTCTTGGCCGCTATCGGATTTTTAGTATTTCCGCACATTCAAAATAAATACCTGCTATTCCCTGCGATTACCGGATTTGGAATTGGTTGGGCCAGCATGATGGGTATTCCTTATTTAATGATTGTTGCTAATATTCCCAAAGAACGTTATGGCGTTTATATGGGAATTATCAATATGATGATTGTTATTCCAATGTTCATTCAAACCATAACTTTTGGATTTATAATGAAGCATTTTTTACACAATGACGCGCGATTAGCCATCACTTTTGCCGGAGTTTTACTGGTTATCAGTGCTGTTTTAACCCTTTTTATTTCAACCAAAAAACAAGTTGTCAGTGCATAAAATAGGATACCATAAAGCAATTGATTTGTTGCACGCCGTGGCTTCGCCTAATGGTTTTTTAGCCAGTGCCGAAAATACAACCAACTATAAAAGAGTTTGGGCACGTGACGGCGTGATTTGTGGTTTGGCGGCTTTGGCTTCTGGCGATGAACAATTGATAGCCACTTTTAAAAATACCTTAGATACTTTGGCCAAAAACCAACATCCAATCGGAACCATTCCATCCAATGTTTTAGTGGCTGGCGGAAATAGCGAAGTGAGTTATGGTGGCTTGGCCGGAAGAGTTGACGCAGTGACTTGGTTTATCATAGGCGTTTGCCAATATGCCTATTACAAAGGTGATGCGGCTATTGTTTCCGAATACAAATCCCAAATTGAAAAATGTTTTGGGTTATTAGATGCTTGGGAATTCAACAATAAACATCTTTTATATGTACCGCTTTCCGGGAATTGGGCCGATGAATACATAACCGATGGTTACGTTTTATATGACCAATTGTTGCGCATTTGGGCCTTAAAAAGTTATAATTATTTTGTGAATAGCGAAGCCATTACGGAAAAGATTCAAAATATAACAGAGCAAATTCAGGTTAATTTCATGCCTAACAGTCAAGGGGAAAAATACCATGAAAGAGCTTATACCGAAGTCAATTTTCAAGATTTCATGCCTTGTTCTTTCTCTCCATCGGGCTATAAAACTCAGTTTGATGCTTTTGCCAATTCATTAGCACTTTTGTTAAATGTAGGTTCAAATGAATTCCAAAATGCTATTTTAAAGTATGCGGATGCCTTGGCTTCGGAAACAAAGTTGGGTTTACTGCCGGCTTTTTGGCCACCCATTTTTGACACCGATGAACATTGGAATCTGCTCAAAAACAATTGCAAATACGAGTTCAGAAATTATCCCTACGAATTTCACAACGGCGGAAGTTGGCCAATGGTTAACGGCTTTTTCGGAATAGCACTTGTTGCAAAAGGAGAAAATAGTAAGGCAACTACTGTTTTAGAAAAAATAAACGAGGCTAATGCTAAAATGGACTTTTCTTTTTATGAAAATTTCAACACGCAAACCACTGAAACCAATGGTGTTTCTCTCTGTGCATGGAGTGCCGCCGCAACGGTTTTAGTACATCAATCTTTATATCATAATTTTAAAATTCTAATTTAATTGAAATCAATAGACATCATATGTATAGGCGAAGTGTTAATCGATTTTATTGGTCATGAAGTCAACACTTCCATCAATAGAACCAAAGATTATCATCGTTTTTTAGGTGGTTCTCCAACCAATGTAGCGGTTAATGCTTCTCGTTTGGGATTGAATGCTGTGCTGGTTGCGTCCTGTGGCCAAGATGGTTTGGGCGATTATGTTATCCGAAAACTAAAAGCCAATCATATAAATATTTCTTGTGTTGGAAAATCGGAAACCGTACCAACCTCTGTTATTTTTGTATCAAAATCTACAGAAACTCCCGATTTTATTCCGTATCGTCAAGCTGATTGTGAAATTTTTGAAAACCAATTGCCCGACGAAGTGATAGCGGAGGCCAAAATTTTTCACACGACTTGTTTTGCTTTAAGTAAAAATCCGGCCAGACAGACCATTTTAAATCGAGCTCAAAAAGCCAAAGAATTAGGGTTGCAACTCAGCATCGATATCAATTTCTCTGAACGCATTTGGCCCGATAGAGAAGAAGCCAAAAGTGTGCTCAAGGAATACTTGGCCAACGATCCATTGGTCAAACTAAGTGAAGATGATTGTTACCGACTTTTCGCAGCCGTTAAATCGGAAGAATATATTTTTGACTATTTTCATGGTTTAGGCGCTTCCACGATTTGTTTAACCAAAGGGAAAAATGGTGTAGTCGTTTCAGATATTCACCAGGGTTTGTTTTTTCAAAATGCTATTCCAATAGAAGAAGTTAAAGACACTACAGGAGCCGGAGATGCTTTTTGGACCGGATTTTTATACGCTCAATTGCACCAAAAAAACTTAGAAGCAACCATAACTGTAGCACAGAAATTGGCGGCTATCAAACTCCAAAACGTAGGCAGATTGCCCGATGACATTAATATTAAAGCATTAATCCAAGAATAAATGCTAATCAAAATTAAGTTAGTTAGATCAAAGAAAAGCCGTAATGTAGTATTGCGGCTTTTTTGTTTATGAGTTTGTGTAAAAAGAAATCCTTAAAAATTTCCTTTTTAAGTTGAGTCTTCTACCTTTGTAATTCTCAACCATAAAGAAAATGAACAAATACAGCAAGCGAAGAGAAGCACTTTTATACCACGCCAAACCTACGCCTGGTAAAATTCAAGTGGTGCCCACCAAAAAATATGCAACCCAAAGAGATTTGTCCTTGGCTTATTCTCCCGGTGTAGCAGAACCTTGTTTGGAAATTGCCAAAGATGTCAACAATGTTTATAAATATACAGCCAAAGGAAATTTAGTTGCCGTCATCAGTAACGGAACAGCCGTTTTAGGTTTGGGAGACATTGGTCCCGAAGCCTCAAAACCGGTGATGGAAGGAAAAGCGTTGCTCTTTAAAATCTTTGCCGGAATAGATGTTTTTGATATTGAAGTCGGAACCAAAGATGTCGATGCTTTTATAGAAACTGTAAAAAATATTGCCCCAACTTTTGGAGGAATCAATCTTGAAGATATCAAAGCGCCGGAGTCATTTGAAATCGAAAGACGTTTGGTAGAAGAATTGAATATTCCGGTGATGCATGATGACCAACACGGAACAGCCATCATCTCTTCGGCAGCATTGTTGAATGCTTTAGAATTGGCCAAAAAGAAAACTACAGATGTAAAGATTGTGGTGTCAGGCGCTGGTTCTGCCGCATTGGCTTGCGCTAATTTGTATATTTTATTAGGCGTTAAACCTGAGAATATAATCATGTTCGATAAAGATGGTGTACTGTCTTCTGAACGCACTGATTTGTCCGATTTGCAAAAACGATATGCTCATGGTAAATCCGGAATTACTTTGGCCCAAGCATTAGTGGGTGCGGATGTTTTCCTAGGATTATCTGCCGGAAATATCATGTCTGCCGAAATGCTTTTAGGCATGGCCAAAAACCCAATTGTATTCGCTATGGCAAATCCGGTGCCCGAGATTGATTATGATTTAGCCGTGGCAACTCGTAAAGATATTATTATGGCCACCGGTCGTTCGGATCATCCTAATCAAGTAAATAATGTATTAGGTTTCCCTTATATTTTTCGCGGTGCTTTAGATGTTCGTGCGACTAAAATTAATGAAGAAATGAAAATGGCAGCGGTACACGCTTTGGCCGAATTGGCTAAAGAACCGGTGCCTGAGCAAGTAAATATCGCTTATGGCGAAACCCGTTTGAACTTTGGGAAAGAGTATATCATCCCCAAACCATTCGACCCGAGATTGATTACACAAGTGGCGCCGGCCGTAGCAAGAGCAGCTATGAATTCGGGCGTGGCATTACATCCTATTACCGATTGGGACAAATATGAAGAAGAATTATTAGAGCGTTTAGGTTCCGATAATAAAATGGTTCGTTTGTTGACCAACCGCGCCAAGACCGACCCGAAACGTGTGGTTTTTGCAGAAGCAGATCATTTGGATGTATTAAAAGCAGCCCAAATTGCCTACGAAGAAGGCATTGCTCATCCTATTTTATTAGGGGATAAAGAATTGATTTTAGAACTCAAAGAAGAACTTGGTTTTGATGCTGATGTGCCAATTTTTGACCCAAAAACCAACGAGGAAGACCAACGCCGAATGAAATATGCTGAAATTTATTGGCAGTCAAGACAACGCAGAGGAATCTCGTTGTTAGATGCTCAAAAATGGATGAGAGAGCGCAATTATTTTGCGGCAATGATGGTCAACGAAGGCGATGCCGATGCGATGGTTTCCGGTTATTCCAGAAGTTATCCTTCAACGGTAAAACCTTTGATGCAGTTAATCGGAAAAGCACCGGGAATTACTTTGATTGCCACCACCAATATGATGATGACCAATCGCGGACCGATGTTTTTATCCGATACAGCGATTAACCCAAATCCAACCGCAGATGAATTGGCCAAAATTGCTTTGATGACTGCCAAAACGGTTCGCATGTTTGGAATGGAACCAGTGATAGCCATGGTTTCGTTTTCTAATTTTGGTTCGTCTACTCATGAGAGTGCTACCAAAGTGAGAGAAGCAGTAGCCTATTTGCATAAATATTATCCGGATTTAGTGGTGGATGGAGAAATACAAACCGATTTTGCCTTGAATGCCGAAATGCTCAAAAACAAGTTCCCTTTCTCGAAATTGGCCGGGAAAAAAGTGAATACTTTAATCTTCCCCAATTTGGAAGCAGCAAATATCAATTATAAACTTCTGAAAGAGTTGTATAAAGTAGATTCTGTCGGTCCGATTATGTTGGGAATGGAGAAAGCAGTGCACATTTTCCAATTGGGTGCCAGCGTAGAAGAAATGGTCAATATGGTAGCTGTTTCGGTAGTTGATGCTCAAGAAAAAGAGAAGAGAAAAAAAATGACGACCAAATAGTTTTGGTATTATTGTCCAGATATTGCAAAGAGTTGATGTCAGTTGAAGAATTTTGCTATATTTGGAATAGATTTGAATTAAAATGATTGCACATATTCAAGGGAAATTAGTAGAAAAAACACCAACCGAAGTTGTAATTGACTGCAATGGTGTGGGCTATCATGTTAATATTTCCTTACACACTTTTTCCTTGCTTCCTAACACCGATTTTATCAAGTTATTTACGTATCTTCAAATCAAAGAAGATGCCCATTCCCTTTTTGGTTTTGTAGAAAAATCAGAAAGAGAATTGTTTAAGTTGCTATTATCAGTTTCAGGAATTGGAGCAAGTATCGCTCGTACGATGTTGTCTTCGTTAGACCCAAAACAAATCATTCATGCTATTGGAAGCGGCGATGTGGGAACTATTCAATCTATCAAAGGCATTGGCAATAAAACTGCCCAAAGGGTAATCCTAGATTTGAAAGAAAAAGTGTTAAAAATCTACGACTTAGACGAAATTTCAGGAGCACAACACAATATAAACAGAGAAGAATCGTTATCTGCTCTGGAGGTTTTGGGTTATGTTAGGAAAAATGCCGAAAAAGTGGTGGATAAAATCATTAAAGAGAACGCTGAAGCCACCGTTGAAACAATAATAAAACAAGCATTAAAAAATTTATAATTCTTGGAAACAATATACGCTACGAAATCATTTTTTAACTTGAAAAAATTCCTTTTAGGAATAGTTTTGCTTATTGGAGTAAGTGCTTTTTCTCAAGTTACTCCAACCCCAACAACGCCTCAAGACAGCACGGGATATGCCACGGGAAGAATGGAAATTAAAAATCCCAATAGTATCGTAAACGCTTACAAATACGACCCAGTTACCAATCGCTATATTTATTCCAGTACTTTTGAAGGCTTTAATATCAATTATCCCCTTATTTTAACGCCAAAAGAGTATCAGGAATTAGTGCTTCGCGAATCTATGCGGGAGTATTTTAAGAAAAAATCAGACGCCATTGACG
>JBDLVY010000120.1:0-8589 GCA_039804545.1 Bacteroidota bacterium
AGAAAAGAGGGCAAATACAAGTCGATTTTCGATTTGGCCAAACGAATAGATTTGCGTGCCGCCAATAAAAAAGCTTTCGAAAATTTAGCCTTGGCCGGAGGTTTTGACTGTTTTAATGACACACACCGCGCGCAATATTTCCACACTGATGGCGATAACATTACTTTCTATGAAAAGGCAATTCGTTATGGAGCCAAGTTTCAAGAGAATGAAAATTCATCCCAGGTAAGTTTGTTTGGTGATGCCAGTGATGTTCAAATCGCAGAGCCAACCGTTCCGCCATGTGAAGATTGGAGTACGATGGAGAAGTTGGCCAAAGAAAAAGAAGTGGTTGGTATTTATATTTCTGGGCATCCTTTGGATGATTTTAAATTTGAAATGAAATACTTCTGTAACAGTAAGTTGGAAAACCTAAAGAACTTAGCCAGCTTTGTGGGCAAAACATTAACCTTTGCCGGAATAGTTACTAATGTACAATACAAAACCGCTAAAAACGGTAAAGATTGGGCCATGTTTACCTTAGAAGGTTATGACGAAAGTCATGAGTTCCGAATTTTTGATGAAGATTATTTAAAGTTCCGTCATTTCTTGGTCAACAACCAATTCGTATACTTTAAAGTCACGGTCAAAGACGGTTGGGTCAACAGAGAAACCGGGAAAAAATCGGATCCTAGAATCCAATTCGTCGATGTGAAACAACTACAAGATGTGTTGCTGCAGTTTGCTAAAAAATTAAGTATCCAAATGGATATTAATGATTTGCATCAAAATTTTATTCAGCAATTGAACCAAATATTTACAGCTAACAAAGGCGATAATACGGTGACTTTTGAAATCATCGAACAAGAAAAAGTTGAAAAAATAGTTGAAGCAGTACCCAAAATCGGCGTAGAAGAAGACGCTAATTTAGAAACGGAAAACATGGAAGATGTTGTAGTAGAAATTCCAACGGTAGAAGAAGAAATTCAGGTGATTACCAAGGTTACGTTGCCGAGTCGAAAATTGAAAATTAAAATCTCAACCGAATTACTTCAAGAATTAGAAAAGATGGGATTGAACTTTAAACTGAATTAACCTCAGTGTCTTTTTGGCATCTCAAAAGTGCCAAGGCATAGATAAAGGAAGGTGCGGCAACTCTCATGCCCGTATGGTTTACAGTGAGCAACCAAAACGCCAATAGACAAATTAAATAAACGTTTTCTTTGTCTGGTAAATAAAGGAATAGTGGCGTAATGAGTAGGATCAAAATACCGGCTATTCCAAACAATCCGTGTTCGGCCAGCATTCTTGTAATTTCATTGTGCGTTGAAATACTGGAACCGTGTTTTAAGCTACGGGTTTCTTTGGTTTTACCTACACCAACACCCATAATCGGATTTTTTTTGAATTGGTTTATTTCATCCAAAGCAATATCTTTTCTGCCATCTGTTTCATTAGATTTATATAAACCTGAGGGATTTTGGTTGTTGTATCTTTTGAACAAAAGACCGTCTGTTTGATAAGAAGCCAAAACAAACACCAGCGGAAAAGCAAGCGAAACAACCAACAATTTTAGTTTTACAGCAGGGTATTTTTTATAATAGAATAAGATAAAAAACACCAAAAGGCAAACCATTGCCAGGGCAGTAATCATTCCGCCTCTAGAAAATGTCAATAAACCTCTGTAGTAAATAAAGGAGAAAATCAAGCCATTGATAAAGAGCATTTTATTTGAAACCGCCGATAGAAAAAACCTTAAAGTGAAAATAAACATGCCCAACCCTAAAATGGTTGCCATCTGATTAGGAGCATAATCACCAGACAAAAAAACTTGTGATTCCGTATTGTTGATGACCGCTTTGCTTAAAGGATATTTGAAAAACAAAAAAGTACAACAGGCCAAAATAGGCAAGCCAATGCCGAGTAAAATATTGTCCAATTCTCTTTGGGTTATAGCTCTTTTATAAGTGTATAGCGCACAAACTCCCAGGGAAATTGGTCCTAAAATGTCAAAGAATATTTTTTTCCTCAAGTCAAAATTCAAGCTGTAAACGGAAATAAAAATACTCGGAATCAAGAACAATAAGAACAGCCAATACGGATATGCCTTTTTTGAAAACCCACTGTAATAGAACCCTAAAAAAATAAATAGTAAAACAAAATACCGACCGTATTCATGAAACGGATTGCCTTGCGTAGTTCTTAAAAAAACTTCACTGCCTACAATATAAGCAGCCACATAAAGGACTTCATGGTTTTTGTTTTTATTTTTGAGGACAAAGTACAATCCGATTGACACAATCAGTAAAGCATAGACTTTGGATAAAAAAGGGAAAACCGAAATTAAAACCCCAATGCCCAAATGGCCTATGATAAGTTTGATATAATCTTTGTCAGTCATCAGAAGTAAGATATTGGAAACAAATATAGATTAAAATCTATGCGAACAATGCCCTCAACGAATTTTTAAACAGCAATCAGCTTTGCAAATGCAGTCATAACCAAATCTGATTTTTTTAGTAAAGAAAACCAAAATAAAATGTCTAATTTTGTGCTTAAATAATTAAAGTAATTTAAAAATATAAAATATGGCTTTAGCAATTACCGATGCTACTTTTGACGAGGTAGTATTAAAATCAGATAAACCGGTTGTAGTCGATTTTTGGGCAGCTTGGTGTGGTCCGTGTCGTATGGTTGGTCCGGTTATCGACGAGATATCCTCAGAATATGAAGGAAAAGCAGTAGTAGGCAAAGTAGACGTTGACGCTAACCAAGAGTTTGCAGCCAAATACGGCGTTCGTAACATTCCAACGGTTTTGGTATTCCAAAATGGGGAAGTAGTAGGCCGTCAAGTAGGCGTTGCTCCTAAAAAAACGTATACAGATGCTATCGATGCATTATTGTAATATACAATAAAAAAGAAACTAAGGTCTAACGAAAGTTAGGCCTTTTTTTATTTTAGGAGCACACGGTTAGTAGTTTATAGAACACTTATTCCCGCTGTCCGCTCTACTTCGGTGCCGCTTCCATCGGGGCTAGAATTCACATTTTGTAATTTATAGGATAACTTTTTAAGTCATTCTATTTTCCCTATATTTGACACGAGCCTTGCACAAGCATGGCAAACTGACGAAGTAATCATGAAGATTGAAGAACAAAAAGAACTCGTTTCCGGTTTTAAACATTTAGAATTGCTCGCCAATCAAGTGGTCGAAGGCTTTATCTCGGGTATGCACAAATCCCCTTTTCACGGATTCTCTGCCGAGTTTGCTGAGCATAAGGTTTATAACGCAGGTGAAAGTACCAAGCACATCGATTGGAAATTATTTGCCAAAACCGACCGACTTTACACTAAAAAATTTGAAGAAGAAACCAATCTCCGTTGTCATTTGATTATTGATAACTCCTCTTCGATGCATTATCCAAAACTAAAAAGCGACGAGCCATTTTACCACAATAAAATTGGCTTTTCGGTATTGGCTTCAGCTGTTTTGATGAATTTATTAAAAAAACAACGCGATGCCGTTGGGTTAAGCGTGTATTCGGACACCTATGAATATTATGCGCCCGAGAAAGGCAGTGACCGCCACCACCGCATGATTTTGAACAAGCTCGAAGGTCTTTTAGAGAATCCAAAGGTGTCTAAAAGTACCGACACCGTAACTTTTTTACATCAGATAGCAGAGAAAATTCACCGCCGATCGATGATTATTTTATTTACAGACATGTTTCAAATCGGCCAGAATGAAGCGCTGTTTAATGCCTTACAGCATCTAAAACATAACAAACACAAAGTAGTAGTGTTTCACGTCATCGATAAAAAAACCGAAATCAACTTCAATTTCGACAATGCACCACGAAAATTTATTGATTTGGAAACAGGTGAACAGATAAATATTTTCGCCGATTCAATCAAAGATGCTTACGAAGAAAGGGTAAATGAGTATTTCAAAACCTTAGCCATGACTTGTGCCCAAAACAAAATTAAGTACGTTCCCGTGGCAGTAGAAGATTCTTTTGAAAAAATAGTAACGACATACTTGGTTGAAAAACAAATGTTTGGTTAGTACGGTTCTATCATTTTTGTTTTTTTAGATAAAAAATGTTGCAGAATTGAAAATCAGTTGTATATTTGCAACCGCAATTAAGCGATGGTTTGGTAGTTCAGTTGGTTAGAATACATGCCTGTCACGCATGGGGTCGCGGGTTCGAGTCCCGTCCAGACCGCTAAAATTGGGAAAGGTTTTCGGAAACGAAAACCTTTTTTGCCCAAAAGAGGTTTTTAAAAAATCTGTTTAGGCTCCAAGAAAGTATCTAAGATTAGTTGTGTTGTTTCGATACGAATTTGTAACTCGTATCAAGGTTTAGTAGTTAGACCAATGAAAAGCTTTCCACTTTATTGTGGATGGCTTTTTTGCTTTATATTAGTTTCAAAATGACTATAATATGCGCTTTGAACCATTTATTGTCCTGCTTCGCTAGAGATTATTTCTTTTTTGTAATCTAATTAATTGAAAATTTGTAACTTGCGTTGCCTTTACAAAGTGCCTATTGCTTTTAGGCAAATTATCAATCAACCAAACCAATACTTCAACATGAAAAAACTATTACTTGTTCTCGCTTTATTTTTTTCAACCTCTATTTTAATAGCCCAAAATTTTAATCAGCCTACACTATACAATAATGTGTGTGATGATAACAATGACGGAATCGCTGTTTTTTGGCTGGGAGAAATTTCCTTTGAAATCTTAGGAAGTTTAAATGCTCAGGATTATGTGATTTCCCATCACGAAACACAAACGGATGCAGTTACAGGTGCCAACCCATTATTAAGTCAGTATTTAAATATTAATCCTTTTACACAAACTATTTTTGTTAGAATAGTAACCGTAGCCACAAGTGAAGTTACGATTTTGACTTATAATTTAACGGTTAATCCAACACCCGTAGCACCAACAGTAACGGTTACTAATTGTGCCGATGTTACAACAAGTTTTCCTTGTTGGGATTTGACTTCAGTTGAAGCACAAATTGTGCAAGGGCAAGTTTCTGTCTTTGTCACTTATTACCCCACATTTGCTGATGCTCAAAACGGAAGCAATGCTATCTTTAATCCAAATTGTTATATTAGTCCGTTAATGTCTCCAACCCAACCGCCGGTTTATTATCGTGCCGTTTTTGCTGGAAATGATTGTTTTTCTGTAGGATCCATTGAATTGGTTACCATTAATTGCGAAAATCCGAATTGTCCAACACCTTCAAATCTTGTTGTAACTAATATGACGGAAACTTCCGCCGTTTTAGGTTGGACCAGCAGTGGAAGTGAATCATATTGGGATTTGACAATCGCTGTAGATGGTGGACTAACTACGTCAATGATTGCACAACAAAGCCCATTTGTTATTACCGGTTTAACTTGTGATACAACTTATATTGTTTCTGTCAGTGCCAATTGTGGCAATAACGGGGTTAGCGCTACTTCTGAATGGATTTCTTTCAACACAACAGCTTGTACACCACAACCCGGACAACCCGTTGATTTAAGACAATGTGTAAATGAAAATGCTCTAGCTTGTTTTGATTTCTATTCAAACAATATCTTCATCATGAATACCCTTAATCCATCAGAATATACCCTTAGCTATCATAGCTCTGAATCAGATGCGGTTAATGATGTTAATCTTTTAACATCTCCTTTCTGTACCTCAACCTCACAAGCGGTATTTGCCCGATTGGAAAATAATGCAACTCAAACGTATCAAATATTTGGTTTCTCGGTTATTGTTGAAACGATTTCCGGTGTAGTTACACCACTTAACAACATGCAGCAATGTGATGATAATAATGACAGTGTGGTAACTTTTGATTTAACTGCTATTCAAGCCCAAATCAACTCAACCAATGCTTTAGAATATTATCCAAGTTTGGCTAACGCTCAAAATCAAGTAGTGCCATTTAACACTCCTTCTGCTTTAAATATTGGTGTCCAAAGTCAGTCCACTGATGTTTTTATCAGAGAAATTGTTCCTAATGGTTGTGACAATATTTATAGTTTCCAATTGCTGGTTTTTTCCAATTGCAATATTGCTTACACTTGTTCACAAGCCAATTCGTTGTGTAATGCTTTGGGTGTTCCTTTTGCAAACACCGTAAATATTAATGGATCTGCTGCTGCCAATTGTTTGAATACTACTCCAAACCCAACATGGTTTTTCTTGCCGGTGAGTCAGGCAGGAAATATCAATTTTCAAGTAAATCAAGTATCTAATACAGGACAACCTTTGGATGTTGATTATATTATGTATGGTCCATTTACATCGCCAACTATAGCTTGTGGAAACCAAAGCTTACTGCTAAGTAATGTTGTTTCTTGTAGTTATTCATCGTCGGCGGTAGAGTTTCCGTTTATACCAAATGCATTACCTGGTCAATATTATTTATTAATGGTAACTAATTTTAGTAACAATCCCGGATTAATAACCATCACAGAAGCTAACACAACCAATACCGGTGCAATTGATTGTTCAGGATTGCGTTTGAATGCCTTTTTAGACAGCAACAACAATGGAACACAAGACACCGGAGAACAAAATTTCCCGTTGGGACAATTTACCTATGAAGTCAATAACAATGCCAATGTGCACAACATAGTTTCTCCAACAGGCGTTTACAATATTTATGATACTAACGGTTCCAACTCCTATGATTTGAGTTATACTATTGACCCAAATTATACGGCTTCTTATGCCATCACCACGGCTTCTTACAGCAATGTAAATGTAATTATCGGTGGCGGAATGCAAGTCTATAATTTCCCAATAACAGTAGTTCAAGCTTATAACGATTTAGCCGTTACTATTATTCCGGTTAATGCTCCAAGACCCGGATTTATTTATCAAAATAAAGTAGTATATACCAATAACGGTAACCAAACTATAACCTCGGGAACAGTAACTTTTAATCATGATCCGTTAGTTGCCATAACGGCAAATTCCCAAACAGGAACAACGCCTATTGCTAATGGATTTAATTATAACTTCAACAGTTTATTGCCTTTTGAGACAAGGGAAATGACCGTGGATATGCAAGTGCCCACGATTCCAACAGTAACTATTGGAGGATTGCTGACCAATACCGCTTCAATTATTCCGCTAACCGGCGATGTAGTCCCGGCTAACAATTCGGCAATCAATACACAAATTATCATTGGCGCTTATGACCCGAATGACAAAATGGAAGCCCATGGAGAAAGAATCTTGCACTCGGCTTTTACCCCTAATGATTATTTAACTTATACCATCCGTTTTGAAAATACCGGAACGGCGAGTGCCATTAATGTAAGAGTCAATGATATATTAGATGCTCATTTAGACCAAAGTTCTATCCGAATGGTAAGCGCCAGTCATCCTTATATCATGGACAGGACAGGAGACAATATTAATTGGAATTTTGATCACATCATGCTGCCACCGTCTGTAGCCAACACCAATATTGGAAAAGGATACATCACTTTCCAAATAAAACCAATGCCCGGTTATGCTGTAGGTGATATCATACCAAATACCGCTTCCATTTATTTCGATTTCAATCCGCCTATTATTACCAATACTTTTAATACAGAGTTTGTACAACAGTTAGGTGTGGGCGAATTTGAAAATGCCGACTTTATTTTCTATCCGAATCCGGTTTCCGATATTGTGACAATTCAAGTGAAAAATGAAGGAACAATTGCTAATATTGCCGTTTACGATGTGTCGGGCAAAATGATTATGGCTCAAAAACCAACCAATGCGTTATCAATACAAACACTAGATTTGTCTTCGGTTTCTAAAGGCATGTATCTTTTAGAAGTGACTAACGATTCGAATCTCAAAGTAGTCAAGAAATTGATAGTCGAATAAATATTTCATTTCAAATGACAAAGCCTTCTTTCGAGAAGGCTTTTCTTTTTTGCGCAAACCGTAGCTTCGTGAATATAATTTCTTATTTTTGAAACTGTTAATCCGATGGAACCTTACATGAAAAAAGCGCTCGCTTTATTGTTACTAACCTTTTGTTTTTCCTGCCAATACTTGGAGAAGAAAGTGCCTTCCGAACAAGAATTGCTTGACCAACAATTGAAAGAAATCAATTGGAAAGAAGTGGATGAATATCCTTCGGTGTCCAATTGCGAAAAACTAACGGATGCTACCCAACGCAAACAATGTTTTTTTGATTTTTTAACCGCGACGATAGAGCAAAAATTAGCCATTGATACTTTGGCTACCCTTTTTCCAAAATTAGACACGATTGAAGTCAGAGTAACCATTTTACCCGATGCTACTTTAGAATTCTATCCGGAATTCCCCAAAGATTCAGTAGCCTATGACACCATCAAAATAGACAGCATTCTCAAAGCTCGATTAGTCGATTTTCCCAAAGTAAATCCGGCATTAAAAAGAGGCATTCCGGTAAAGACACAGTTTGTGCTTCCGGTGATTATTAAGCAAGAATAATTTTTAGGAGCTGTTTCCGGCTATACATTACAATCTTTTTATGGTTTATCATCTCAAACAATCCTGAAGAAGGACTTTTGAAAACCATAAAAAGGATTTTCATTGCTATCCGGGC
>JBDLVY010000121.1:0-6107 GCA_039804545.1 Bacteroidota bacterium
CTAAAGAAATAAAAGTTTCCGTTCTCGAAACACCATCGATCGGTTGGATTTTTTTGTTGAGCAATTGCATTAAATGTTCGTTGTCTCGACAAATCATTTTAATCAAAATAGACCAGTTTCCGGTGGTGTAATGACATTCTAACACTTCGGGAATTTTTTTGAGTTCTCTAACCGCATCAGAATTGCTCGACGCTTTGTCTAAATAAATCCCAATAAACGCCATTGTTTTATACCCCAAAACCTTGTTGTCAATGATAAATTTCGACCCCGAAATCACGCCCGCATCTTCGAGTTTGCGCAACCGTTGGTGTATGGCCGCGCCGGAAATACCAATTTTGTTGGCGATTTGTAAAATGGGTTTTCGAGCATCTTCCATCAAGTAACGGAGGATTTCTTTGTCTATTCCATCAATTTCTATTTGTAGCTGATTTATCTTCATGGTTAATATATTTAAAGTAAAAATAGCAATTTACTTTATATTTTTAACCACAAATAGATATTTAAGTTTTGCCGCAAATTCGCAAATTACAGTATTTAATTTGCGAATTTGCGGTTATAATATAAGCTGAAAGTCTAAAAAAAGTGTTTACTGAAAAGAAAATGGAAACCTATTTAGCCCCGATTGAAGAGGTTACCATGTAACCCGTAAAGCGGGAATATGGATTCCAAAAATGCCCGAACCAATCGCTCCAAAGAGCGCTGCATATCAAAAAATTAATTTCCCAACAACTTATCCGGATTGTAACCCACATAAGGCATTTCGGTTTCGTGGAAAACGATACCATGAAGCGCTAATTCTTTCAAAATAGGGTCATAGACTTCTTTTTTAATAGGCAATTGTACACCCGGTGTTTTGATGTTCCCATTTAGGATTTGGATGGTGGCCATGGCTACCGGTAAACCTACGGTTTTGGCCATAGCAGTATAAATTTGGTCATCACCGATGCAAACCATTTTGGAATCGATTTGCTTTCTTTCGCCATTGAGTTCGTACCCAAATTTGTGGTACATCACAATCATGTCTTTGTCTTCCGGTTGCAGTGTCCATTTGTCGTTGAGGATGCGTTCTAAGATTTGGGCCGGCGTAGCGTTTTTAAGACCGATTATTTTCTTGGCATTAAAGATGTCAAGTTCCATTAATTTGTCCCACATGATATCATCTTGTTCAATACCTAATGCCATTCGGGTTTTTAATTCCACCGAATCTGAAGCGTGAAAAGGCAAAAACGAATTGATAAAATCGCGGTAACTCATTGTTTCTGAGTTTTCCATCACATAAGAATCATCGGTCATGCCCAGTTGCACGAACATGTTCCAAGCTTTGGAAAAACCAACTCGGCGAATCGTACCTCGGTATAAAGTTAAGATATCGTCTAAGCCATAGATGCTTCGGTATTTCAGAGAATCTCGGTTGGCGTAGCCTTCAAATTTTCCGTAACCTTCTACGTGAAAGAATTCGGTTCTGCGGAATAATTTATGGTATGGGATGTATTTGTATTTGCCTTCTTGGATGAATTTTGCCGCGCCGCCTTGACCAGCTAACACTACGTTTCTTGGCGCCCAAGTGAATTTGTAATTCCAAAGATTATCATCGGATTCTGGCGCAATCAAACCACCGCAGAACGATTCGAATAAAATCATTTTACCGCCTTTTGCCTTAATTTCGTCAATGACTTTCATGGCACTCATGTGGTCAATACCAGGATCGAGTCCCACTTCATTCATAAAAATCAAGTTGTTGGCTTTTACGGCTTCGTCCAAACTTTGCATTTCGTCTGAAATATAGGAAGCAGTCACCATGTTTTTTTTGAAGGTTACACAGTCTTTGGCTACTTCAATATGCATGTGTGCCGGCAGCATTGAGATTACGATATCGGCTTTTTGAATTTCGGCCTGGCGTTGTTCAACATTGTTAATGTCTAAGGCAATCGGGGTGGCATTTGGATGATTGTAGGTTTTTCTACGGGCCAATTCTATAGACAAATCAGCAAGGGTTACATTTAAGTTTTCTTGCGGAGATTTTCTTAAAAGGTATTTTATAAGTGAGGAAGCAGAGCGTCCTGCGCCTATGATTAGTATATTTCTCATTCGTTTGTTTGTTGCGAGCAAAGGTATGAATTTGAAATAAAAAAGCCCATCGTTTCGGATGAGCTTTTGATTTATTCTAAACCTTCTAATTCTTCGAGTTCTTTTTGGGCTTCTTGTTTGGTTTCCATTTTTTGTTGTTCGAATTGGGTATCAGTGGCTATTTCATCTTCAATCAATAAAGATTTGCCTAAAACAACAATTGAACAAAAAGCAGCAATTACAAGCAATATTTTGGGGAATTTCTTTTGAGATTCGGCTGATTTTTTCAAAGTCAGTAATCCAAAAATTAAAGTCAAGCCAATAGGCAGAAAGGCCAAAGTATCCATGGGTAAAATGGTGAAGGCAATGCCTAACACGCCGAAAACACAAGCTAAAATTAAGAACAGTTTTCTCATGATTTTGTCAAATTATATTCCGCTTGCTGAGGTTAAAGCCAATTGCCCGGTGCCGACAGGAATGCTGAACTTTAATAAAGCGGGGACTTTTTTTGCATCGGCGGTTAGCCAAATTAAGTTTTTGTCTTTACCACGTAAGGCATCGGTTTTGGCGCCAATGGAGAGTTTGTAACATTCTTTTTTGCCTAAATTACCACAATTTATGGTTTCTTTCCCCATGTATTTTAAGGTAACCGGCATTTGTTTTTCATCAAAAACGATCATTAAAGATTGGGTTTGCCCAACTTTAAACTTGCTGAAATCCATCGTTCTGACTTTATACAAAAGTGAAATCACATCTTGTGTTGAACCACCAATAGTAAAGGTTTTTTGGGTTTCGGGTTTGTTTCTTTTCTTTACTGTACTGTTTACCGTATTGCCTTTGAAAGTGTATTTTTCTTTTTTGGTATAACCGCCTTCATCTATGCTTCTTTTGTACAAGCTCGGTTTCAAATTCGACGGATTGACATATGATTCATAAATATCTCTAATCTTAAAAAAGGAATCCCATTTGCTGTATGTAGACAGCTCACAATTCAAATGCAGGTATGAGTTTTTAGCCGTTGAAACTGTTTCGGTACTCATGGTGACTTGTGCCAATTGGGTCATTAAACCACCCATATTATAGGAACCGGCAAAAACCAATTTTTCTCCTGGTTTGATGGTTTGGCTTTGAATTGAAGTAGCCGAATTTGAAAGGAAAACGAAACTCAATATAAAAAGAAATCTCTTCATGGTTCAAAATTAAGGTGCAAATATAAAATTTTAAAAAAGGTAACTTGCCAAAAGAAAAGTGAAATTTCTTTAATACTATCAAGATAACGGATAAATTTGCGGATTAGTATTAAAATCAAAAACAATGGAAAGAAAAATAACGGTAACTGCTGTCTTATTGGGAATGACGGCTATCATTTTAGGAGCATTTGGCGCTCACGCTTTGAAAAAGCATTTGACTGTTGAAGAACTGGTAACTTTTGAAACCGGAGTTAAATACCAGATGTATCATGCGCTGTTTTTGTTGTTTTTGGGACTGACAACATTGGTTACTGAAAAAACTAAAAAAACCATCTTTCAATTAATCATTTTTGGTGTAATTTTCTTTTCAGGTTCGATTTACTTATTGGCTACCAAAACGATTACCGGAATAAATTTTAAGCCTTTGGGAATTGTAACACCTATCGGCGGAAGCTTATTAATACTGGGCTGGACGATTTTATTATGGAATATTGGAAAAGATAAAAGATAATATTTTAATAAAAAAAATAGTTTATAGTTTTTAATTTTTACCTTTGTGCTCTGATTCATAATACAACACAAACTAAATTTTATGGAGAACTACGCTCAAATTACGAAATCGATTTCGTTAGAACAATACGGAATCAAAAACGTTACCGAAATTATCCACAATCCATCTTTTGAAAAATTATACAATGACGAGTTAAATCCAAATTTAGAGGGTTTCGAAAAAGGACAACTTACAGAATTAGGAGCGGTAAATGTAATGACCGGCGTTTTTACCGGAAGATCACCAAAGGACAAATACATCGTTAAAGACAGCATTACCGAAAATACCATTTGGTGGAATTCAGACAAAGCAGTAAATGACAATAAACCAATTACTCAAAATACTTGGGAAGCTCTAAAAGAAACTACTGTTGACCAACTTTCAGGAAAAAAATTATATGTGGTAGATGCTTTTTGCGGCGCCAATGAAAATACCAGATTAAAAGTGCGCTTTATCATGGAAGTGGCCTGGCAGGCACATTTTGTGACCAATATGTTTATCCGTCCGACGGAAGAAGAATTGGCGAATTTTGGCGAACCTGATTTTATTGTAATGAATGGTTCTAAAACTGCTTTCAAAGATTACGCTGCTCACGGTCTGAATTCTGAGGTGTACGTAGCTTTCAATTTAACCGAAAAAATGCAGTTGATTGGCGGTACTTGGTATGGTGGCGAAATGAAAAAAGGCATGTTTGCCATGATGAATTATTATTTGCCACTACAAGGAATTGCTTCAATGCACTGTTCGGCCAACAAAGGTAAAGAGGGCGATGTTGCGGTTTTCTTCGGATTATCAGGAACAGGAAAAACGACTTTGTCTACAGACCCAAAACGCGAGTTAATTGGTGATGATGAACACGGTTGGGACAATGAAGGTGTTTTCAATTTTGAAGGCGGATGTTATGCCAAAACGATTGACTTAAGCAAAGAAAACGAACCGGATATTTATGGTGCCATCAAAAGAGATGCACTTTTAGAAAATGTTACGGTAGATGCCGATGGTACTATTGATTTCAAAGATGGTTCGGTAACCCAAAACACCCGTGTTTCTTATCCGATTTATCACATTCACAATATTGTAAAACCGGTTTCAAAAGCCGGACATGCCACCAAAGTAATCTTCTTAACTGCAGATGCATTTGGGGTAATGCCGCCGGTTTCTAAATTAACTCCGGAGCAAACACAATACTATTTTCTTTCAGGATTTACCGCTAAATTGGCCGGAACAGAAAGAGGTGTAACACAGCCAGAACCAACCTTCTCGGCGTGTTTTGGAAAAGCATTTTTAACCTTACATCCCACAAAATATGGTGAAGAATTGGTTAAGAAAATGGAGGAAAACAACGCCACAGCTTATATGGTAAACACTGGTTGGAACGGAACAGGAAAACGAATTTCCATTAAAGATACCCGTGCAATTATCGATGCTATTTTAGATGGGTCAATTGAAAAAGCAGAAACCAAAACCATTCCGGTATTCAATTTGGTTGTGCCAACTGCATTACACGATGTGAATTCGACGATTTTAGACCCAAGAGATACTTATGCAAATACAGCAGATTGGAACGATAAAGCAACCGATTTGGCTACAAGATTCATTAAAAATTTCGCTCAATATACCGATAATGAGCAAGGGCAAAGCTTGGTAAAAGCAGGGCCGCAGGTATAACAAACAAACTAAACCTAACCAGTTGAAATTCCGTCTTGTTTTTTACGAGACGGTTTTTTTTATTTAAATTGGGCTTGCGCCAAATAGGTTTCAAAAGCCATGTTGTTCATCTTCGCGTCAAAATACAACTGAAGTAAAGCTTCTTTTGTAGTTACATTTTTGACCAATTTATCAATCACAACTTTATCAGTTGCGGTTTGCAAGTAAGCATTAATTTTTTGATTGAGAATTGGCACCAAATAGAGCGTATACTTTGGATTTTTAGAAGTGACTTTGATTTCATTAATTAAAGCATACGCTTTATCAAATTCTTTTTTATTAAAATACAGTGCCGAAAGCATGAGTTTTGCTTCGTCAAATTCGGTTGAGATTTTAAGCGCATCGTTATATAAAACCACAGCCTCATCTATTTTTTCGTTGGCTTGATAAACACTGGCCAAATTGGAAAGCACTTGAATATTGTATGGTGTTAATTGGTATGCTTTTTCAAAGCAAGTTTGGCTTTCCTCCAAACGGTTTTCGTTGAAATGCCCAATGCCTTCGTACCAACTCAATGGTATAGAAGTATTGTCTAAAGGATAAAAATAGTGGTTTGCTTTTTTGGCTTCATAAATGGTTTCACTCCAGTTTTT
>JBDLVY010000122.1:0-3362 GCA_039804545.1 Bacteroidota bacterium
TGTAGAGACTTTTAGAGAAAGTTTACCCATTATCAACGAACAATTACAAGACTTTAAAGAAGATAAAAACCTGGTGATGTATTGCACGGGAGGTATCCGTTGCGAGAAAGCATCGGCGTACTTCAAACACCAAGGTTTTAAAAAAGTATTTCAATTAGAAGGCGGCATTATCAACTATGCTAAGCAAATCCAAGAAGAAAATCTAGAAAGTAAATTCATTGGAAAGAACTTTGTTTTTGACCATCGCTTAGGCGAAAGAATTACTGACGATATTGTTTCGCAATGCCACCAATGTGGAAAACCGTGTGACAATCATACCAACTGTTCCAATGATGGTTGCCATTTGTTGTTCATTCAATGTGACGAATGCAAAGCTGCTATGGAAAATTGTTGTTCTAACGAATGTCTGGAG
Source organism: Bacteroidota bacterium (assembly GCA_039804545.1). Classification (GTDB taxonomy): domain Bacteria; phylum Bacteroidota; class Bacteroidia; order Flavobacteriales; family Flavobacteriaceae; genus Flavobacterium. The sequence goes on from JBDLVY010000122.1 coordinate 413, forward strand.
ATTACTCATTTGCCTTTAGACGAACAAATAAAATTACGTCGTGGAAAACAAGTGGGTAATAAAGTCTTCCGAAAAGGAAAATCAGAAAATTTAAAGTTCAAGCATTCGGGAGAGCTTTCTGATATTGCTTTAGGGACAGTCGCAAAATCAAACGATATCCGTAAAAAGATCAAAGTTAAAAAAGCGCTTTTAGGCAAAACTGAGCATTATTATGTTAAAGCACAAGTTGGTCTTTTCGTGATTGAAAATAACGAATTAAACTTAGGAAATACCATACTAATTTCTGGGCCAACAACAGGAGATCAAGAATTAGTCATAGAAAAAATGTTGGTCAATGGAGCCGAAAATTCTACTGCAAAACCGGGTGACAAGGTAACTTTTGAAGTTCCTTTTAGAGTAAGATTGTCGGATAAATTGTATCTAAAATTGTAAAATTAACGTTTTTTATCATCATAAAATTTATCCCATTTCGTAACTGAAATGGGATTTTTTCTTTAACAAAAACCCTATAAACTTAAAACTAAAAAATACTATCTTTACACCTTATTCGTTTTATGAACTTAAGTTGCATGCATTGCAACACTACATATAAAATTATGGCATGTACAAGTTGTTCAACTTCTGATGGTGGTGCACCAAAAGGTTGTAAAAATAATGGGACTTGCGGCACCGATAGCTGCAACAAATTAACCGTTTTTGACTGGCTTTCCAATATGAGCGCCCCTAACGGAGAAGCTCCATTTGATTGTGTGGAAGTCCGTTTTAAAAATGGAAGAAAAGAATTTTATCGCAATACAGAAAAATTGACTTTAAGCATTGGTGATATTGTTGCTACTGTAGCCTCACCAGGACATGATATTGGAATTGTTACATTAACCGGCGAATTGGTTAAAGTGCAAATGAAGAAAAAAGGAGTCAATCCAGAAAGTCCTGAAATTGCTAAAATATACCGAAAAGCCTCTCAAAAAGACATCGACATTTGGTCAGCAGCAAGAGATCGTGAAGAACCTATGAAAGTTCGTGCTAGAGAACTAGCTATTCAACAAAAATTAGAAATGAAAATTTCGGATATTGAATTTCAAGGGGACGGATCGAAAGCTACTTTTTATTATACCGCAAATGACAGAGTCGATTTTCGTTTGTTAATTAAAGATTTTGCTAAAGAATTCAACACCAGAATCGAAATGAAGCAAGTAGGTTTCCGACAAGAAGCTTCCCGTTTAGGAGGTATTGGTTCTTGCGGAAGAGAGTTGTGTTGCTCTACTTGGTTGACTGATTTTAGAAGCGTAAACACCTCTGCAGCACGTTACCAACAATTGTCTTTGAATCCACAAAAATTAGCGGGACAATGTGGTAAACTGAAATGTTGTTTGAACTATGAGTTGGACACCTACATGGATGCCTTGAAAGACTTTCCTGATTTTGACACTAAATTAGTAACTGAAAAAGGAGATGCTATTTGTCAAAAACAAGATATTTTCAAAGGATTAATGTGGTTTGCCTATACCAATAATTTTGCTAATTGGCATGTGTTGAAAATTGAGCAAGTCAAAGAAATTCTTGCTGAAAATAAATTAAAAAACAAGGTCTCTTCTCTAGAAGATTTTGCTATTGAAACGGTTGACGAACAAGAAAAGAATTTCAATAACGCCATGGGACAAGAGAGTTTGACTCGATTTGACCAACCGAAGAAAAAGAAAAGGCCAAACAAAAAACCGAGACAAGGAGTGGAAGGAAATGCAGGAAACAACAGACCTGCTATAACCAGCAATAACAATGCTGAGGCAAATAAGAACAAGCCTTCAGGCAACAATAACAAACCAAATAATAACAAACGTCCGAATCCAAACCAAAAAAGCGGCGAACCGAGAAAACCGATAATTATTACTAAAAATGAGGATAAAAAATAGTCTTGTTTTTCTTTTTATGGGAATTCTCTTTTTTTCTTGTGATAAAAAAAGAGTGTTTGATGAATACCGTTCTGTTGGAAGTGCTTGGCACAAAGACAGCACCCTTACTTTTCAATTACCCGAATTGGATTCGACCAAACGATATGATTTGTTTGTCAATTTAAGAAGCAATGACAATTATCCGTTTAACAATTTGTTCTTGATAGTAGCGTTAGAATTACCTAACGGTTTTACCAAAGTAGATACCTTAGAATACCAAATGGCAAACCCAGACGGATCACTTTTGGGAGAAGGATTTACGGATATTAAAGAAAGTAAATTGTTTTACAAAGAGAATGTAAAATTTAGAGGGAAATATAAAGTTTATATCAAGCAAGCTGTTCGTGAAACAGGAAAAGTCCCTGGAGTAGAAGAGCTTGAAGGAATTACAGACGTAGGTTTTAGAATAGAAAACAAAGAATAGAAAGTTATAGTATGGCTATCATTAATCGAAAAAAAAATCAGACACCAGATTCTGAAAAAGACATTCAATATTACTCAAAATTATTTTGGAAGTATTTCTTTTATGGAATGGGAGGCATTGCCTTGTTTTTCTTATTTGCTTCATGGGGCCTTTTGGGCTCTATGCCTTCCTTTGAAGATTTAGAAAATCCAGACTCTAATTTAGCCACCGAAATCATTTCTGCTGATGGCGTAGTTATTGGTAAATATTTCGAAAAAAACCGTTCGCAATTAAAGTACTCTGACTTGCCTAAAAACCTAGTACAAGCACTTGTGGCAACAGAAGATGAACGTTTTTATGACCATTCAGGAATTGATGGTAGAGGAACATTACGAGCTATTTTAAGCCTTGGTACAAGTGGAGGAGCTAGTACGCTTACCCAACAATTAGCCAAACAATTGTTCCATGGTGAAGGTTCGAAATTTTTACCATTCCGAATTATCCAAAAAGCCAAAGAATGGATTATTGCCATTCGTTTAGAAAGACAGTATACTAAAAACGAAATCATTGCGATGTATTGCAATGTGTATGATTTTGG
>JBDLVY010000123.1:0-11899 GCA_039804545.1 Bacteroidota bacterium
GCGAACTCTTGAAGGTTAAATTTATTTATAATCACTAAATTAATTTATCACAATCTGTGTAATCTGTGTTTTAATAAACGAAAATCGCTCTTTCGCTCATCATGTCGTTTACTTCGTCTGCGATTTCTTCTAATAATTCATCATTAGTAGCATTCATTAACACTCTGTCAATTAAGTCTACTATAGTTTCCATATCGCTTTCTACTAAACCACGAGTAGTTATGGCTGGAGTTCCTACACGGATTCCAGAAGTAACGAACGGAGATTTGTCATCAAAAGGCACCATGTTTTTGTTAACGGTAATTTCGGCTTTGCCTAATGCAATTTCGGCATCTTTACCGGAAATGTTTTTGTTTCTTAAGTCAATCAACATCATGTGATTGTCGGTTCCGCCTGAGATTAAGTGGTAACCTCTTTTGACAAAAGCTTCCGCCATGGCTTTGGCATTTTTTTGGACTTGCATTGCATACACAAAAAACTCATCAGATAAAGCTTCCCCAAAGGCTACGGCTTTTGCGGCAATAATATGTTCCAATGGACCGCCTTGATTTCCTGGGAAAACCGACATATCCAATATATGTGACATCATTCTGATTTCTCCTTTTGGAGTAGTCAAACCCCATGGATTTTCGAAATCTTTCCCCATCATAATCATTCCACCTCTTGGTCCGCGTAAGGTTTTGTGAGTCGTTGTAGTAACGATATGACAATGTGGAATTGGGTCATTCATCAAACCTTTGGCAATTAGACCTGAAGGATGTGAAATATCGGCTAATAATAAAGCGCCAACGCTATCGGCAATTTCTCTGAAACGTTTAAAATCCATATCACGAGAATAAGCTGAAGCACCGGCAATAATCATCTTGGGTTGCTCTTTCGTTGCGATTTCTTGTATTTTATCATAGTTCAAAACTCCGGTTTCTTGTTCAACACCATAAAAACTTGGCGTATACAATTTTCCGGAAAAATTCACGGGAGAACCATGTGTTAAGTGACCTCCATGAGACAAATCGAAACCTAGAATTTTATCACCAGGTTTTAAACAAGCAGCAAAAACTGCTGTATTGGCTTGTGATCCTGAATGCGGTTGCACGTTTGCATATTCGGCACCAAATAAAGCTTTGGCTCTGTCAATTGCGATTTGTTCAATCACATCTACTACTTCACAGCCGCCATAATATCGTTTACCAGGATATCCTTCAGCATACTTATTAGTTAATACAGAACCGGCTGCTTCCATCACTTGATCACTTACAAAGTTCTCAGAAGCAATAAGTTCTATTCCTTGGATTTGTCTTTCTTGTTCTTCAAGAATTAGGTCAAAAATTTGTTCGTCGCGTTGCATTTGAATTTATTTCGTTAAATTGAGGTCAAAATTACAAAAATGGTTTGTTAAATTAATAGTTAATGATATATTTGATTGCTAAATTTTCAACAATTAAATCAACACAATGATGCCCAATACAACCAACAATCCCAACCGAAAATCATGGCTTAATGTTCCCGCTGACAGTGACTTCCCTATACAAAATATTCCTTTTGGAGTGTTTCTAACCAAAGAAGACGTAATTACTATCGGTACCAGAATTGGTGATTACGCCATCGATTTAGGAGCATTGCAACAGTTAAATTACTTTGAAGGAATTGATTTAACAGATGATATGTTTATGCAAGACACGTTAAATGATTTTATTTCTGATGGAAAAAAAACTTGGCGCTTAGTCCGAAATCGTATTGGAGATATTTTTGACAATGACAACCCCAAATTAAGAGACAATACTGAACACCGAGAAATAGTCATTTTTAAAATGGAAGATGTTGAGATGCAACTTCCGGTTTTGATTGGCGATTATACTGATTTTTATTCGAGCAAAGAACATGCAACCAATGTTGGTAAAATGTTCCGCGATCCGGAGAATGCTCTGTTGCCAAACTGGCTTCACATTCCGGTAGGTTACCACGGAAGAAGTTCAACTATTATTCCATCAGGCATTCCAATTCACCGACCAATGGGACAAACGTTACCTAATGGTGAAACCTCACCGGTTTTTGGTCCGTCAAGATTGGTTGATTTCGAATTGGAAACGGCATTCATAACCACAGATGCCAACATCATGGGAGAAAACATTCCGGTAACAGAAGCCGAGGATTATATTTTCGGTATGGTTTTATTAAATGATTGGAGCGCGCGTGATATTCAAAAATGGGAATATGTGCCACTCGGACCATTTTTAGCTAAAAACTTTGCGTCTTCTATTTCGCCATGGATTGTTACTATGGATGCATTGGAACCTTTTAGATGCAAAGGACCAAACCAAGAGCCTATGCCACTTCCCTATTTGCAACAAAAAGGAAAACACGCTTACGACATCAATTTGGAAGTGTATATCGAACCTGAAAATGTAGAACCGAGTTTGGTTTCTAAATCAAACTTTAAATACATGTATTGGTCTATGTCGCAACAATTGGCTCATCACACCTCAAATGGTTGTCGCGTAAATTCGGGTGATATGATGGGTTCGGGAACTATTTCTGGTCCAACACAGGATAGTTTTGGCTCTATGCTCGAGTTGACTTGGGGCGGAAAAAACCCGATTACAATGAAGGATGGTAGTGAACGAAAATTCATTAATGACAATGATACAGTAATCATGAAAGGTTACTGTCAAAATAGAACAATAAGAATTGGATTTGGAGAAGTAGAAACTAAACTTTTACCGCCATTCGTTAGAAAATAATCCTTCGCAAACAAAAAACAAACATAAACTACAACACAATTTAATTTATAATGAAAAATACAGCTTTAACACACATTCATGAAAATTTAGGAGCCAAAATGGTACCATTTGCCGGTTACAATATGCCGGTGCAATATGAAGGTGTGAATGCCGAACATGAAACCGTAAGAAATGGCGTGGGCGTTTTTGACGTTTCCCATATGGGAGAATTTTTGCTTACTGGAGAAAATGCTTTGGCATTAATCCAAAAAGTAACATCTAATGATGCTTCGGTTTTAGAAATCGGGCGTGCACAATATTCTTGTTTGCCTAATAATGACGGTGGAATTGTAGATGATTTAATCGTTTACCGAATGAAAGAAGACCAATATTTATTGGTTGTAAATGCGTCTAATATCGACAAAGATTGGAATTGGATTTCAGCTCACAACGATTTAGGCGTTGACATGAAAAACATTTCAGAAGACTATTCATTGTTGGCTATTCAAGGTCCAAAAGCGGTAGAAGCAATGCAATCCTTAACTTCTATAGATTTATCGGCTATTAAATATTATCATTTTGAAGTTGGGCCATTTGCCGGAATAGAAAATGTTATCATTTCTGCCACAGGTTATACAGGATCTGGCGGATTTGAAATTTATTGTAAAAATGAAGATGCAGAACAAGTTTGGCACAAAGTATTTGAAGCTGGTACTGCCTTTGGTATCAAACCAATTGGTTTAGCGGCTCGTGATACTTTAAGATTAGAAATGGGATTCTGTTTGTACGGAAACGACATCAACGATACTACTTCTCCTTTAGAAGCCGGTTTGGGTTGGATTACCAAGTTTACCAAAACTTTCACCAATTCTGAGAATCTTTTAAAACAAAAAGAAGCTGGTGTTGCTCGCAAGTTGGTTGGTTTCGAATTAATCGAAAGAGGTATTCCGCGTCACGATTACGAAATTGTAGATGCAGATGGAAATAATATAGGAATCGTAACTTCGGGAACTATGGCACCATCTTTGAGCAAAGGAATTGGAATGGGTTATGTTAAAACTGAATTTGCAGCGGTAGACAGCGACATCTACATTCAAATCAGAAACAATAAAGTAAAAGCAAAAGTGGTTAAGTTACCCTTTTACAAAAAACAATAAATGTGAACAAATTACTTGTATTAGCGAGTTTATTTCCTATCCTTATTTTTGGCCAAACCGAAAAGAATCCTTGTGAAACTTTATCAAAAATTAACTCGCTCATCCAAGAAAATCACTATAAGCCTAAACCGGTAGACGACAGTTTATCGGTTTATGTTTTTAAAACATTTCTCAGTCAATTAGACGACGAAAACCGGTTGTTTATTGAGCCTGAAATCAAAGCACTTCAAAAACACGAACTCAAAATTGACGACTATCTCAAAGCCAATAACTGCGAGTTTTTAGACGAATTTTACACCGTGTATTCCAAAACCATTGCGAGATACAAAGTGTTGTTAGAAACCATCAAAAAAGAACCTTTTTCCTTAAGTAGTGACGAAAAAATTATTTTTTCAAAGGATGCATTTCCTTACGTCAAAGAAGAAAATGAGTTAAAACAGGTATACAAAAAAAGATTACTTTACAACATACTGCGCGATATAGCGGAATTGAGTACCAATAAAGATTCGCTTACAGCTAATTTTGAAACACTAGCCACTGCCAGTAAAGCCAAAGTTTTTGAGAAAAGTGAATGCAAAATTAAATCTTACGAATTGAGCAAAGCCGAGTTTAATTCGGTTTTCTTTACTGTCTTTTGCTCCTATTTTGATCCGCATACCGAATATTTTTCTGAAAGTGAAAAGTCTTCATTTTATTCTACAGTCAGTTCAGACAACCTAACTTTTGGGATATATCTTTCAACTTCTGAAGATGACGAAATGATTGTAGAAGATGTCATTCCGGGCAGTTCGGCCTATTTCACCGAAAAAATTGACAAAGGCGATACTCTTTTAAAAGTCAAACATGAAAAAGAAGAAATCGAAATTGCTTGTTCCTCCATGAAAAAAGTTGATGAAATCATCACTTCAAAAGAGTACAAATCGGCCGATTTCACTTTTAGAAAAAAAAGCGGCGTAATTTATACGGTTCGATTGACCAAAAAAGTAATGAAAGATTACCAAAATAATGTGTACAGTTTTAAATTAAAAAAAGAGAACAACACATTCGGTTATATAAGAATTCCGAGCTTCTACGCTACTTTTGAAAATGGAAAATCAAGTGTTAGTGGTGATGTTGCCAAAGAAATTTACAAACTGCAACAAGACCAAATTGACGGCTTAATCATTGATATAGAAAACAATGGTGGCGGTTCGATGGAAGAAGCCATTCGACTTTCAGGCTTGTTTATTGATGCCGGTCCTTTGGCGGTAATGAACAATCACAATAACAAAAAAGAAATTTTAAAAGATACGAACCGAGGTACCATTTACAACGGTCCGATGATTGTCATGATCAACGGATTTTCGGCTTCTGCCAGTGAATTTTTTGCCAATGCCATGCAAGACTACAGCAGGGCTTTAATCATAGGCAATCGCTCATTAGGCAAAGCTTCCATGCAGCGAATCATTCCTTTGAACAGTCAAAACGATGAGTTTTTAAAACTTACCTTAGAAAAATTCTATCGCATAACCGGCAAGAGCAACCAATACAATGGCATCATACCCGATATTGAAATTCCGCTTTTATTCGACAAACAAATGCCTCGGGAAGACAGCAATAAAACGGCTTTAAAAAATGATGAAATAGGCATTAATGTAAAATTCAACAAATGGGCTAATGAACGTGTGAATAAGAATGCCATCAGTTTGAGTCAATACCGAATGGACAATGATAAATTGGCCGGCGATATCAAATTACTCAATGACAAAATCAATCCGTTATACGAAAATGATTTGCCACCTGTATTGCTCCAATTTTCTGATGTCTTTGATGATGTGTCCAAAATGAATAAGCTTTGGAAAGAAATTCAAGCGACCAATGAAAGAACGTATCCAATTGCCGTTGAACAAAACTCAACAGATGATGAATACCAAAAATATGATGATTATTTGAGAAGTTGCAATATTGAAAGAATAACGCAAATCAAACAAAACTATCATATTTTGGAAGCCCTAAACATTTTAAACGATGTTAAAAACTTCAAACCATAAGCGATTTACACAAACATAATTTCGGGTTACGTATTTGTTTGCATTAATCGAATAAACCCTTATTTTTGCAATCAAATAAATAAAACATTCTATTAGAAATGGGAAGAGCATTTGAATTTAGAAAAGGAAGAAAAATGAAGCGTTGGGCAGCCATGGCCAAAGCCTTTACGCGTATTGGAAAAGATATCGTTATGGCGGTAAAAGAAGGCGGACCAAGCCCAGAAGCCAATGCCCGTTTGAGAGCGGTAATCCAAAACGCAAAATCGGCCAACATGCCGAAAGAAAACGTTGAGCGCGCCATCAAAAAAGCCACCGACAAAGATACAGCCAACTATAAAGAGGTTTTATTTGAAGGTTACGCACCGCATGGTATTGCCATTTTAATTGAAACTGCAACCGACAATAACAATAGAACTGTAGCCAACATAAGAAGCTACTTCAACAAATGCAACGGAACTTTAGGCACGCAAGGTTCGGTAGAATTTATGTTTGACCATACTTGTAACTTCAGAATTCCAAATAGCAATATTGATATTGAAGAAATGGAATTAGAATTTATCGATTTCGGTGCTGAAGAAATTTTTGCTGATGAAGACGGAATTCTAATCTATGCCCCATTCGGAAGTTATGGTGCAATTCAAAAGGAATTGGAAAACCGCGGTATCGAAATCTTATCCTCAGGATTTGAACGCATTCCGCAAATCACCAAGCAATTAACTGAAGCCGAAATGGCCGACGTAGAAAAGCTAATCGAAAAAATCGAAGAAGATGACGACGTGATGAACGTGTATCATACGATGGAAGAATAATTAGAATTTCTAGATTTTAGATTTTTAGATATAAACGCTGGGCTTTTGCTTGGCGTTTTTTTTTAGGAGCAGAACGTTTTGGTTTTTTTTAATCTATTGCTCCCGCTTTTCGTTCTATCTTTTATACCTGACAGGTTTTACCCTGTCAGGTATAAAAGGATGCCACTGCAATCGGGGCTAGAATTAGGAATCTGCAACTGTATACAAAAGCCATTTTTAAAAAGCTGAACAAATTTTATTTTACTGAAAACTAAACACTTATCTTTTTTGTAAAAAAAATTGTGTAAAAAACAGTAACTTTTGAAACCTGCTTACGTACAATTACCGATTTTTATCTGGAAAAATATTCTAAAATATCGCAAAGTGTTGCAACATCAAATGACAATAGAAATGTATCTCCATTTGATTCTCTCGTATTTTCCAATACCATCACACCTAAAAATCAAACCAACTTTTTTAATTTAATAATATAAACAATGGAAGTAATTCTCTCTTATTGGTGGATAATCCTTTTGGTATTGTCTATCGTTCTTTACAAATTTGTTTTACGCGTTTTCTTCGGTATGGTTATCGTTCCCGAAGACAAAATTGGTTTAGTCACCAAAAAATTCGTGCTTTTCGGAGCCGACAAATCTCTCCCCGATGGTAGAATTATAGCCACCAAAGGCGAAGCCGGATTTCAAGCTCAAACCCTTGCCCCAGGTTTATATTGGATGAAATGGATTTGGCAATATTCCATCGACATGACTCCTTTTACTATCATCCCCGAAGGTAAAATCGGGTTAATCTTGAGTAAAGACGGAAAAGAAATCCCAACCGGTAGAATCCTTGCCCGAAAAGTAGACAGTGATAACTTTCAAGACGCTACTGCATTCTTAAATAATGGCGGACAGAAAGGTCGTCAAACTGCTTTTATCACTACTGGTTCATACCGTATCAATACTTTCTTATTTGAAATTGTAATCGCTGAGCAAGTGAAAATATGGGAAAATATGATTGGTATCGTAACTGCTTTAGATGGTGATCCTATTCCACTCGGGCAAATTGCCGGTAAATATGTTGAAGGACATAACAACTTTCAAGACTTTGATGAGTTTTTGTCTCAAGGAGGAAATCGTGGTTTACAGCCACAAGTAATGTTGGCCGGTTCTTATTATATCAACTCTTGGGCAATTCAAATTGAACAAAACCCAATGACCGATGTGCCTATTGGTTATGTTGGCGTAGTGATTTCCTATATTGGTGAAGACGGAAAAGATGTCACCGGTGATACTTTTAAACACGGAAATATCGTTTCTAAAGGACAACGAGGAGTTTGGATGGAACCTTTTGGTCCGGGAAAATATGCCTTAAATAAATACACTACTAAATTAGAAGCTGTACCAACAACCAACTTAGTACTAAACTGGGCAAATGCCCGAAGCGAATCACATGACTTAGATAAAAACTTATCTACAATTACGGTACGTTCGAAAGACGGTTTCCCTTTCAATTTAGATGTAGCGCAAATCATTCATGTTCCTGCCAATGAAGCGCCAAAAGTAATAGCGCGATTTGGTAGCATGACCAACTTGGTGTCACAGGTTTTAGAACCAACTATTGGTAACTATTTTAGAAACTCAGCACAAGACAGCGATGTGATTTCATTCTTGAGCACTCGAAAAGAAAGACAAGAATCGGCTAAGAATCATATCAAAGCAGTTTTAGATGAATACAATGTGAATGCAGTAGACACCTTAATTGGTGACATTGTTCCACCCGATTCTTTGATGAAAACCTTAACCGACAGAAAGATAGCCGAAGAAGAACAAAAAACCTATCAGACGCAAAGAATGGCACAAGAACAACGCCAAGGTGTAGAAAAAGAAACCGCAATTGCTGACATGCAAAAAGAAATCGTTAAAGCCTCTCAAAGTGTTGAGATTGCGCAACGTACTGCAGACGCTACTGTTAAAAAAGCGGAAGGAGATGCAACCAGTTTAAAACTAAACGTAAATGCCGAAGCGGAAGCAACAAAAATGCGTGCTAATGCCGAAGCAGAAGCCACCAAAGCAAGAGCAGGCGCGCAAGCCGAAGCTACTCGTTTGAATGCCAGTGCTGAAGCTGAGAAAATCTCTAAAACCGGTTTGGCCGAAGCTGAGAAAATCATGGCCATCGGTAAATCAACTGCGGAAGCATATGAATTGCAAGTCTCTGCCATGGGCGGCGATAATTTTACCAAATACAAAATTACCGAAGAAATTGGTAAAGGTGGTATCAAAGTAATTCCAGAGGTATTAATCACTGGCAACAATGGATCCGAAGGCGGCATCAGCGGCTTATTAGGCATGAAGTTGATGGAGATGATGGATACTAAAAACAATAGTGATGCGCCTACGCCTAAGAAAAAATAATTGAAATCTAAGGCTATATTATCTAGACAACCTTTAACGGTTTAAAGCTAAAAAATGATTAGAAAAAGCGTAGCAATACGCAATAGCATCAAAACAAAAACCCCGCCATTGGCGGGGTTTTTAATATCTTATAAAATAAATATTTATTTGATAAACTCTATTTTCTGAGCTTCTTCAGCATTCACGCTATCAAAAAAACCTTGCTCATTCATCCAATCGTCACTGTATACTTTACTCATATAACGGGAACCGTGGTCAGGGAAAATGGCTATTACATTGCTGTTTTCGTCAAACTCACCTTCTTCAGCATATTGTTTAATGGCTTGCATCACTGCACCTGAAGTATAGCCTACAAATAATCCTTCTTTTTTAGCAATCTCACGTGTAGTATGAGCACTTTCTTCATCGGTAACTTTCATAAAATGATCGATAGCGTCAAAGTCGGTAGCTGTTGGTATTAAGTTTTTGCCTAAACCTTCAATTCTATATGGGTAAATTTCATTAGCATCAAACTCTTTGGTTTCGTGGTATTTTTTCAATACCGAACCAAAAGCATCAACGCCTAAAATTCTAATATTTGGATTTTGTTCTTTCAAGAACTTAGCTGCTCCTGAAATAGTTCCTCCGGTACCGCTACACGCAATCAAGTGGGTAATTTTTCCGTTGGTTTGTTCCCAAATTTCCGGACCGGTTGATTTGTAATGCGCATCAATATTTAATTGGTTAAAATACTGATTGATATATACCGAACCTTTGGTTTCTTCATGTAAACGCTTGGCAACATTGTAATAAGAACGCTCATCATCAGCTGAAACATGCGCCGGACAAACATATACTTTGGCCCCCAAACTGCGCAACATGTCTATTTTATCTTTTGAAGATTTAGAACTCACCGCTAAAATACAACTGTATCCTTTGATGATGCTTACCATAGCCAAACTAAAACCGGTATTCCCCGAAGTAGTTTCAATAATAGTATCACCAGGTGTTAAAATCCCTTGCTTTTCAGCTTCTTCAATAATATATAATGCAATTCTGTCTTTAGTAGAATGACCAGGGTTGAAAGCTTCAACCTTAGCATAAAAATTCCCGGGTAAAGATTTTGTTATTTTATTAAGTCTAATTAGTGGAGTATTCCCTATTAAACTTAACACATTATCGTGAGCTTTTATATCTTCTTTCATAAAATAAATTAGTCAAGGCGTATTAACAAGTCTGTTTTGCACACTTTTTAACTTTGCAAATTTAATAAAATATTTTAAACTATCTTTTTATTCCTTCTAAATCTAACAAAAAACTGTATTCTTTAGCTATTTCCTTAATCGCTTCAAACCTTCCCGATGCTCCACCGTGACCTGTATCCATGTTAGTATCCAAATATAGCTGATTATTATCAGTTTTCAAAACTCTTAATTTGGCTACCCATTTTGCTGGTTCCCAATACTGTACCTGAGAATCGTGCAATCCGGTAGATACATACATATTCGGATAGTCTTGCGCAATCACATTGTCATAAGGCGAATATGAAAGCATATAATGATAATATTTTTTCACATTAGGATTGCCCCATTCGTCGTATTCTCCCGTTGTCAAAGGGATAGTATCATCTAACATAGTGGTAACCACGTCTACAAACGGCACTTGTGCGATAACTCCATGGAACAAAGATGGTGCCATGTTTACCACTGCCCCCATTAAAAGTCCGCCTGCCGAACCTCCTTCAGCATACAAATGCTTAGAGGAAGTATATTGGTTATCGATTAAAAATTGGGAGCAATCGATGAAATCAGTGAATGTATTGATCTTTTTCAATAATTTACCGTCTTCATACCATTGTCGGCCCAAATCTTCTCCACCCCGAATATGTGCAATAGCAAAAATAAAACCGCGGTCTAATAGTGTCAATCGAACGGAAGAGAAATAACAATCCATGGTAACCCCGTAAGAACCATAGGCATACAAAAGTGTTGGATTGTTACCGTCTTTCTTAATACCATTGCGATAAATCATAGAAATAGGCACTTGTGTTCCGTCTTTGGCAGTGGCCCAAAGTCTTTCTTCAGTATAATTGTTCTTGTCAAATTGGCCGCCTAAAACTTCTTGTTCTTTTAAAACCGTTTTGGTTTTGGTTTTCATATTGAAATCAATTACAGAAGATGGTGTAGCCAACGATTGAAAACTATAGCGAAGAATTTCAGTATCAAAATCGAGATTAGTCGTCGTATAAGCCATATAGGTTTCACTATCAAAAGGCAGATAATATTCTCCTTTCCCTCGCCATGGCATGATTCGAATTTGATTCAAGCCATTGAAACGTTCTGTAACTACTAAATAATCCTTGAAAATATCAATATCTTCCAACAAAACTTCTTCTCGATGCGGAATCACATCCACCCAATTTTCCTTTGTAGTTGCATTTTCAGGTGTTTTCATCAACTTAAAGTTGGTAGCCTTATCTTTATTGGTTACAATATAAAAATGGTCTTCAAAATGGGACATCGAATATTCTAATCCGCGGGTTCGTTTCTGAAAAATGGCAAACTTCGCATCGGGTGTAGCCGATAAAACTGTTCTGTATTCAGTTGTCATCGTGCTATTAGAATTGATTATGATGTATTTCTTCGACTTCGATTTGTATACAGAAACATCAAAAGTTTCATCTTTTTCAAAGAAAACCAATTGGTCTTTGTCTGATGATGTTCCGATTTTATGTTGGTAAATCTTATCCGCGCGCAAGGTTTGTTCATCTTTGCGTGAATAAAATAAAGTTTGGTTATCACTTGCCCAAGTCGC
>JBDLVY010000124.1:0-3319 GCA_039804545.1 Bacteroidota bacterium
GTTGAGTGATTTCAACTTTAACTATTTGCCGGCAAGTATTTCATTCAGTTCTAATATCATCCGACAATACAATCGCCAACAGTTCCGACAGGTTGATGTGGAAGGTATTCCGATTGATCCGTTGTTCAGAAGAAATTACATGTTTAATTACCAATACGGTTTCAATTATAACATTACCAAAGCGTTGAAGGTGAATTTTACAGCAGCGTCTCATAATATAGTGCGTTCTTACTTAAATGAAGAAAATATTCCGGATAACAGTTATACGATTTGGACAGATTTTTGGAACATTGGTACGCCAAATCAACACAACCAACAAATTGTTGTAAATTATGATTTGCCAATCAATAAGTTGCCTTTCTTGGCTTTTGTAAAATCGTCTTATTCTTATACAGGAGATTATAGTTGGCAACGTTCTTCATTGGCATTGTCTTCAGTGTCGTTAAATGGTGTTGATTATAATTTAGGGAATACCATTCAAAATGCCGGTTCACATCGTTTGAATACGGCGTTCAATATGGAAACATTCTATAAGTACATAGGATTAGGTAAAAAACCGGCCGCAACACCTTCTAAGCCAACAGCGTTGCCAAAACCAGGAGAAAAAATTACCAATGCCAAGGCACAACCGGCAGGGAATACTAATGTGTTTTTAGACGGCCTGAAAGGAGTATTGACCAGTGTGAAAAACGTTCAAATTAACTATACCCGAAATGAGGGAACAATGCTTCCCGGATTCTTACCAAGTTTAGGATTCTTCGGCTCGGCAAAACCGAGTTTAGGATTCGTTTTTGGAGCCCAAGATGACATTCGTTATGAAGCCGCCAAGAGAGGTTGGTTGACTTCTTATCCTGAATTTAACCAAAATTATACTCAGGTAGTTACCAAAACCTTGGAGATGACGGCCAATATGGATTTATTTCCGGATTTTAAAATTGATTGGACCGCCAACAGAACTTATGCGGATAATTTTTCAGAACAATATGATGTGTCTTCGGATGGGGAATATAATTCGAGATCACCTTATTCAACCGGAAACTTTTCTATTTCGACCATCATGTTGAAAACTTCGTTTAAAAAGAGTGATGAAATTGAATCACAACCTTTCCAAGATTTCAGAGAAAACAGAATTGTCATAGCTCATCGTTTGGCGACACAATATTATGGTGGTACCGGTTATAGTTTAGATGCAGAAGGTTATCCTTTAGGATTCAGCAAAAACAGTCAGGCGGTATTAATTCCTTCGTTGTTATCGGCCTATACCGGTTTGTTTACAACCGGCGCCGGTGAAACAGCCAAAGGGATTTCGTTAGATGCTTTCCGAGATATTCCTATTCCAAACTGGAATATTAAGTACAGCGGTTTGATGCGTTATAAGTTCTTCAAAGACACCTTTAAACGTTTCTCTATTCAACATGCTTATAGAGCATCTTATACGATAAACTCGTTCCGTTCTAATTTTGATTACGATCAAAATCCGGGTGGAATTGATCCTAATACGGGTAATGTTTACAACAAAATTATCATTGGTAACATCAACTTGGTTGAACAATTCAATCCTTTAGTTCGCCTTGATTTTGAAATGAAAAATTCGTTTAAAATCTTAGCCGAAATGAAAAAAGACAGAAGCTTGTCGATGAGTTTCGATAATAATTTGTTGACCGAAGTACAAGGACATGAGTACATCATTGGTTTGGGTTACCGATTCAAAGATGTGATTTTCTCTTCTCAATTAGCAGATGATCCAACCGGTATAATTAAAAGTGATATCAATGTTAAAATTGATTTCTCTTATAGAAATAATAAAACCATTGTGCGTTACTTAGATTATGACAACAATCAATTAGGCGGCGGACAAAACGTTTGGTCTGCTAAATTAACAGCAGATTATTCGTTTAGCAAAAACCTAACGGCCATTTTCTTCTATGACCACTCGTTCTCTAAACCGGTGATTTCAACCTCGTTCCCGCTGACCAATATCAGAACCGGATTTACGATGCGTTATAATTTCGGAAATTAAGAAAGTTTTGAGACAAAGATTTTAATAATCTGTATAGAAATTATACTTTTGAGGAAAATTTAAATACAACACAAAAACAAACAAACTAATGAACATACCAAGCAATTTAAAGTATACAAAAGACCACGAATGGGTTTTAATTGATGGCGATATAGCTACAGTAGGCATTACTGATTTCGCTCAAAAAGAATTAGGCGATATCGTTTATGTTGAAGTAGAAACTTTAGACCAAACACTCGATAAAGATGAAGTCTTCGGAACGGTAGAAGCAGTTAAAACAGTTTCTGATTTGTTCTTACCACTTACAGGTGAAATTATTGAATTTAATGATGATTTAGAAGTAAATCCAGAGAATGTCAACTCTGATCCTTACGGAAAAGGCTGGATGATTAAAGTGAAAATCTCCAATCCGGCAGAAGCAGATGACTTACTCTCCGGTGATGACTATAAAGCCTTAATCGGTGCTTAAAAAAACAATACTAAGTCTGGCCATTGGCTGGACTTTTTTAATAGCAGTTTTGTGTTTGTACCGATTTGGCGATTTGCCAAAAATAAAAGTCAGCGGTATCGACAAATATGTTCATTTTACTTTCCACTTTGTTTTCACACTACTTTGGGGATATTATACTTGGCTTCAACAAAACCGTTTTGCTTTAAAAAAACTAATCATTATTGCATCTATGTCTCTTGGTTACGGAATCGCAATAGAGTTTTTACAAGAAACTTTTACCCAAACCAGACACGCTGATGTTTTAGATGTGTTGGCCAATTTTACTGGAGCCGTGACGGCAGTATTGGTTTTTATTTGGCTAAAAAAAGATAAAAAAGCTTCAATCTGACCTTCTGTTCAGATTACCCCAAAAGCCCGTCTC
The DNA here is from genome assembly GCA_039804545.1 of Bacteroidota bacterium. Classification (GTDB taxonomy): domain Bacteria; phylum Bacteroidota; class Bacteroidia; order Flavobacteriales; family Flavobacteriaceae; genus Flavobacterium. Next base: position 2,893 of record JBDLVY010000124.1, read on the forward strand.
GTTTTTTAAGAACGAGACGGATTTTTTTTTACTTTTATGGCATGAATTTAAAACAGTACCTCGATTCTACCTATTTAAAAACTTCTGCCCAAGCCGGTTTGTCAGAAACCGAAAATGATACCATTGTTCAAGGGTTTATTCAAGAAGCCATTGAGGAAGGTTTTAAACTCATTATGATAAGACCTGATAAAGTCAAAATCGCCAAAGCAATGATAGTTAAAGCCAAATCGAAGTTGCTAATTGGAACTGTTATTTCCTTTCCCGATGGGAACAATCCCCTTGAAGAAAAACTAGCCGAAGCCCAACAAGCTATTGAAGATGGTGTTGATGAAATAGATTATGTGTACAATTACGAGGCATTCAAAAAGGGGGAAACCGAATTGGTAAAAACCGAAGTTTTATTAGGTGCCAAACTAGCATTCGAACA
>JBDLVY010000125.1:0-2731 GCA_039804545.1 Bacteroidota bacterium
CACTGCATCTTTAAGGCATGAACGTATATGATTATTAAATTTTATTACAGTTCCTTTAGCATAGCTGTTGATAAGAGATTGGTAAGTAGCTCTATCGAGTTCTCTAACAGTTTGAAAGGGCGCAAATTTTTCAATTGATTGAAGTGTATCTTTATATTTTAATTCAGTTGCCTTATGTTTATGCTAGTTTAAAAGTGCACCACTTTTTATAGGTGTGATGGTTGAAAAGTACACCACTAATAACTCACAATAAGGAGATGAAGATATCTTTTTATTGGAGGAATCAGGAGTGAAAAAATTAATGGATAAATGTACTATTATACGCCTAATTGAAAGTGGCCGTTCTCAAAGGTCCGTTGCTAAAGAATTAACTATGAATCGCCGTACAGTTTCCAGATATTGGAAGGAATATCTTCAAGCAAAAGACCAGATTTCACTTGATCCTTCGGATCCAATAAAAAAGGAAGCACTTACGTCTAAGCCTGCCTATAAAGCAGCCAATCGCAGACCAAGAAAGTACACTGAAGAAATAGATAAGAGGATTGATGAACTACTAGAATTTGATCGCGAGAAAGCAAAGAAACTTGGACCACATAAACAAAAATTAACAACAAGAAGTATCCATGAAATATTGGTATCCGAAGGGTTTGACATTGGTGAAAGTACGATTCGTCCCTATGTTAGAAAAAAGGTTCAGAAACAAAAAGAAGCCTTTATCAAGCAAATATATCCTTTAGGATATCGAGTTGAATTTGATTTTGGCGAAGTAAAGTGTTTAATAAAAGGTGAAAAACGATTATTGTATCTTGCGGTATTTTCTTCTCCAGCTACTGGCTATCGTTGGGGCAGCTTATATACGTCTTCAAATCAAGGAGTTTTTATTGATGCCCATATTCAATTTTTTAAAGAAGTACAAGGTGCCTATTCAACGGTTGTTTACGACAATATGCGTAATGTGGTCCAAAAATTTGTTGGAAAACACGAAAAAGAATTGAATGAAGAATTAGTAAAATTGTCTTTATTTTACGGATTTCAGCCAGTAGTTACCAATACGTATAGTGGGAATGAAAAAGGACACGTTGAGAAAAGTGTTCAAGTAATAAGAGATCGTGCTTTCACTAAGATTTATGAGTTTTCTAGTATTGATCACGCACAGGAATATTTAACCAGTGCGTTAACTAAATTGAATCAAGGAACAACCATAGAAATCGAAAGACCTCAATTGAAACCGTTGGTTTCCGATTATGATTACGCCGTTACAACAAGTCAGAAAGTGGACAAATACAGTTTTATTCATGTACAAACTAATTTCTATTCTGTTCCAGATTATTTAGTGGGAGAAGTTGTCACAGCAAAATTATATCTAAACGAACTGAGGGTCGTTCGGAATGGTCAAGTAATCGCATCACATCAGCGTTTAAACAGTCGAAACAGCTACCAAGTTAAACTCATTCATTATTTGTATACACTAAAAAGAAAACCAGGAGCTGTGGAACATTCCCTAGTTTTAGCAAAATTGCCCAAACTAAGAAGATGTTTCTTACAATTTTACAAGCAACGTCCTAAACGGTTTTTACAGCTTTTAGAAGCGAAGCAAGATCTTTCGATAGATGAACTGGTTCGTTCTTTAGATGAGCTGGCTACAGAAGACCAAGAGGTCTTTACACACCAAGTCCCAACTAAAGCTGTAAATGAAGCAAGAAAGCAATTAAGAGAATATAATCGGATTCACCAAGTAAAAGAGGTGAATCCCTTATGATTGAAACGAATGCAAAACAATTAAAGCTTTCTTATATAAAAGAAAATTATGAACGTCTTATCAGTGAAGCATTGGCGTTAAATCAAGGATATGAAGAATTTTTAGACCACCTTTTATCGTTAGAGTTGGAGCAGCGAAAAAACAATCGCATTCAGACACTGATTCGGCAATCAAAAATACCACAAAAAGTAACGTTTGATGATTATTTAGATAGCCATTTATCTCCAAAGTTAAGAAAGCAAATCAAAGAACTGCAGCAACTTAAATTTATTGAGCGGAAAGAAAACTTGATTCTGTTGGGCAATCCTGGTGTTGGAAAAACACACTTGGCAACAACCATAGGTATGGAAGCCTGTTTGAGTGGAAGGAGCGTCTTATTTACTAATATTCCTAATTTAGTAGTTGAACTAAAAGAAGCCATGAGCGCGAATCAGTTGACCTACTATAAACGTCGATTCAGTAAATATGATTTAGTGATATTAGATGAATTGGGTTATGTTTCTTTTGACCAAGTAGGAAGTGAAATTCTTTTTAATCTGTTGTCTAATCGGACATCCGTGGGTTCTATGATTATTACAACAAATTTATCGTTTGATCGATGGGAAGAAACCTTTAAAGATCCAATGCTTACAGCAGCGATTGTCGATCGTATTGCCCATCGGGCACATGTTTTAGATTTGAGCGGAAAATCTTTCCGTGTAGAAGACACAAAAAAATGGTTAAACTAACTGGTGCAGTTTTCAACCATCCTGTGGTGCACTTTTCAGTTGCATTAAACAATGTGAAGGGAGGAATCACAGAGAATTAATTTCTGTGAGTATAAATAGATGAAAATTGAAATTACAGAACGCGCAAAAAAATGGTTTGTAGATGAAGTTGGTGTTTCAAGCGGAGATGCTGTTCGTTTTTTTGGTAAATACGGTGGATCTAGTCCAATTCAAACAGGTTTTTCTTTAGGTATAGATTTAACAG
>JBDLVY010000126.1:0-3994 GCA_039804545.1 Bacteroidota bacterium
GTTATAAGTTGTAAGTTGAATTACTCATAACTTAGCAACTTGGAGCATACAACCTAGAACATACAACTTACAACCAAGATGAAAAGAAAAGCAATATTCCCCGGTTCCTTTGATCCCATCACTTTGGGACATTATGATATTATTAAAAGAGGTGTTTCGCTTTTCGATGAAGTGATTGTTGCGATTGGTATCAATGCCGATAAAAAATACATGTTCTCATTAGAAGAACGCAAACAGTTTATAGAAGAAGCCTTTAAAGACCATCCGAAAGTTTCGGTTATCACCTACGAAGGTTTGACCATTGATTTGTGCCGAAAACTGGACGCCGATTTTATCCTGCGTGGTTTGAGAAATCCGGCCGACTTTGAATTCGAAAAAGCCATTGCCCACACCAATAGGAAGTTGTCACAAATAGAAACGGTCTTCTTGCTAACGGCTTCTAAAACTTCTTATATCAGCTCGAGTATTGTGCGTGACGTGATTAGAAATGGTGGCGATTACACGGTTTTGGTACCGAATAGCGTGGTGGTTAAAAAAGAAAAGTAATGAAAGTACTTTGGCTGTTTTTAATCTTTTCGTTGACTTCTTTGGCCCAAAAAAATAATCCTTACGCGACTTATTTTGAAAAAGGCAACGGCAATCAAACCGCTGATTATGAAGAAATCATGCGCTTTTATGAAAAACTCGACTTGGATTTTGAAACCATTCAAGCGATAAACATGGGCTTTACTGATAGTGGTGAACCTTTAAAAGTTGTGGTTTATAATGCCGATAAGCGTTTTGATTATGATGTCAAACCGGAAAAAGTCTATCTTCTTATCAATAACGGTATTCATGCCGGAGAACCCGATGGCATTGATGCCACGATGCAATTGTTTCGCGATTTGGCTTTAAACAAAATGGCAGTGCCCAAAAATGTCGTAGTTATTGCCATTCCCGTGTATAATATTGGTGGAGTACTCAACCGAAATTCAACCTCAAGAGCCAATCAAAATGGTCCGGAAGAATACGGTTTTCGGGGAAATGCCCGAAACTTTGACCTGAACCGTGATTTTATCAAAGCCGACACCAAAAACACCTTAGCCTTTACCAAAACCTTTCATCACTTTTTTAGTCCCGATATTTTTATCGACAATCACGTGAGCAATGGCGCAGATTACCAATACAAACTCACCTATATCATGACCGAACCCCAAAGATTGGGAAACAGCTTGGGCAGATTTGTTAAAAACGAAATGACACCGGCGATTGTCAAAGAATTGCAAAACAAAAAAGTAGAAAGCATTCCCTATGTGAATGTTTGGCACGGCACACCCGAAGACGGTTATGCCCAGTTTACCGATACGCCGCGTTATGCAACCGGTTACACTTCTTTGTTTAATACCATCGGTTATGTGGTGGAAACCCACATGCTGAAACCTTATCAGGAACGCGTAAAAGTGACTTATGATTTTATGGTTTCTACTATGGAGTATGCAGATAAAAATTGGAAGAAGATTAAAGAAATGCGTATCCAAAACAAAGCACATTACCTTGCCGGTAACTCCTATCCTATTCAATGGACTATTGACAGCAGTAAAGTAGAAAAGATGTCGTTTTTGGGGTATGAAAGCGGTTATAAAGAAAGTGAGGTAACCAATGGTAAACGATTGTATTACAATAGAAACAAACCTTATCAAAAAGAGATTTCGTTTTACGGAACCTACAAACCAACCAAAGAAGTAATCATTCCCAAAGCCTATGTTATTCCGCAAGGACAATGGAAAGTGATTGATTTGTTGAAAGAAAACAAAGTAGTCTATACAAGGTTCCGCCAAGACACCATTATAAAAGCAGAACGCTACCGCATTGCAGCCTATAATACGGCTAAAAATGCCTATGAAGGACATTACCCACATCATAACACCGTTGTTTCGGTAAGTGTTGATGAAGTGCCTTTTCGCCAAGGCGATTACTTGTTCCAAACGAACCAAGAAGGCGTGAAATATTTATTGGAAACTTTGGAACCCGAAGCGGTAGACAGTTTTTTTAATTGGAATTTCTTTGATACCATACTCCAACAAAAAGAAGGCTATTCTGATTATGTCTTTGAAGATACCGCCGCTGCTTACTTAAAACAACATCCGGAGCTCAAAACGCAATTGGAACAAAAAATAAAAGAGGACAAAGACTTTGCCGAGAATCCTGAGGCACAATTGGATTGGGTTTACAAAAACTCACCGCTTTATGAAAAAGCCCATTTGCTGTATCCGGTCTACAGAATCACGGAATAAAAAAGACTTCTTTAAAGCATGATTTGATATTTTTATAAGATACAAAACTTGGCTTTGAATTTTAGCAGAAAATTTGGGGAGAAGACTAAGGTAAAGTGGTTAGAAACGGCTGTTGGCGGTTCGTTGCTGTATTTATTTGGGATTATTTTTTCTAATTACCACATCAAAAATCGCCCCAACGGCAACTCCAATAGCGAGACCTAGAGCAATACTTTGTGAAATGTTACCAGATTGATAACTGTAAGCTGCTCCAAAAGCAACTCCAACTGCTGCTCCAACGCCAATACCATTTCCAGTATTTTTCTTTTTATTTTCTTCCATAATTATTTTGTTTTAGTTTGGCCTCGTTCATCAAGTAATTGTTATAGAGATTTCTTTTGTTTCTCCCACGGAAGGAATGATCACTATGGTGCTGAGGCTTTGCGAAATAACGACTCGCTTACTTGTTAATTGAAAGATATCGAATTTTCTTTTTTGAGTAGTTTCCGGCTAAGAAATACTAAACCAGCCATCCTATCAATCGGCAGTTACAGCCAGTATTATATACTTCCAAACTTCCAATTCCCAACACATTCTATTCTATAATCTTTGGCTTCTTTGTTTAAATTAAAATACCAATAATTTAAGTTTTTATTGAATCCTCTGCCAAGTCCCATGTAGCTCATCCAAATATTTAGAATTGCAAAAACCAATAGTAAACCAACACACATTTTATATAGAATTTCCAAAAGTTTTTTATACAAAAATTTTTCTGTCAATTTTACAATTCCATATCTTGAGATAACCAATATTAGGCTCCAAATAATTGTATTTAAAATCAATCCTGAAACGCTATAAAAATATTCCATTGAACTTCCCAATGATTCTTGCATAAAAACGAAAGGGCTTCCATAATATCTTGGAAAAGGTTCTGAACATTTACAATTGTACTCAACTCCAAAAAGCATTGACAAGGAAAGGCCAAGAGCAATAATTGGGAGGAGAATGTACTTCATAATACTTTGGCTGTAAAGTTCCGGTAATATTGGTTATAACGTTTCGCAGCTACAAGAAGTTGCGTACTTCATTCACTGTCAATTACTAATATAGACAAAACTTTGATTTAACAATTACCAATTCTGATAAATCCAATGCCTAGCAATTTCTTGTAACTGCTGTTGTGCGTTCGTTTTTTTATTTAGTAAATGAGCTGAAAAAATCTAAAATATCTTTAAAAAACATTGAGTTACTCATTCGGTTGTTACTTTTATCCACTTCTATTTTTTTGTCACTTTCTGACATTTGGTTTTTTTGCTTTTTCTTATTGCATTAAAAATTAAAGATCCAGTAATTGTTATTGAAATAATTGCAAGAATTATTATTGTAATATTTTCTGTTTTCATTCGTTGAATTCTTTAATTGCACTTCTACGATTTTTTAATTTTTTTTATTTGTTCAGTTGTAAAATACAATATAAATGCAAATAATAAATACATAGTAATTTTAATTAAAATTTGTATAATATATTCTGCTGATAGAAAATTAAACATTCCCATTTCAAAACTACTTCCAATATAATCTCGATGTATTGAGACTAGAACAATTGTAAATCTCTCAATTGATAGAATTAATATAAAACTAAAAATTAAACGTAATGTTTTTGAGTTTCTTATTTTTTTAATTCTTAAGATTTGAGTTGTAAAAATCCACAATATTGGTTGTAACCAATAACCAAACCAATA
>JBDLVY010000127.1:0-17012 GCA_039804545.1 Bacteroidota bacterium
AAATATATAAATTCTTAGCGGATTCCTGATAATTAAAAGAATCAGAATGCATCACGCCCTGAAGACTCATTTGCGAAAGAAAATCAAAAAGAAATAACCACAGTAATCCAATCAAAAGAATAAGTGCAGGATACCGGTATTTAGTCAAAAGTGCTTTCAATTTATTGGTCTTTCTTATAAACATGTGGATTTTCCTTGAGGCCTTTTTTAAATACTTTTCGAATACACATGCGCAAAAAAGTATCGGTTCTCAAAATAATATCCGAAAATTTGTTTTCAGGTCTTCCTCTAAAAGAAGTCACATGAAATTTATCAGATTCCAACAAAGGAGAATCAGCAAAATAATAGTTGGAAACACAACGGCGATAACCCTCAAACACTATCGGAGAAACCGAATGTAGAGAATTGTTGTGGGTTTCCATTATGGCTAATCGGTTAAATTTACTGTGAATGGTAATTTGCTCTTGCGACAAACCATTGGGCCAAAGTTCTAAATTACCGCCATATTCTTCCTGCCAATTGGGTGTAACATAGTAGAGCAAATTGAGTACACGCCATAAATTGCGGTCTTTGTCATGTGAATTGTCTAAATGTGGGTTTAGAAATTGGTTTTTTCCCATCATGGAAATACCACCGGCATAAAGATTTTCATCGGGAATTGGGTTTTGGATGCCACAAATTTCTCCTATAAGATTGACAATTCTTGGGTCTTGAAAGGCAAAAATAATTTCTTCTAATAAAGAATCGTATAAATTCATTTGGGCTGCCACATATTTGTTTTCCCGCAAACTTTTTTTCAAAACCATTTGGTCGGATTGCGGAAAAACTTCAGCGATATTAAGGGCAATTGCTTCCGGTAACAAATCGTCAACAAACAAATATCCAATGCTGGAATCAGAATTTTCAAATTGAAATTTCAGCCTTTCCTTCTCATGGCTAAGCTTCTCAAAAATAAGATTTGCTAAATCAATTCGGTTCATAGTGTTTATTGCCAAAAAATATATTTCTTTGTAAAGGTATTATTTAATTCTGTTTTTCTAAATGATTTCAATCCTTATTCCAACATACAATTTCAACACTTATCCATTGGTTCAAGAATTATACAAACAAGCGGTCATGGAAAATATTGACTTTGAAATCATTGTTGCTGATGATGCCTCGCCTATTAATGAAAATACCGCAGCGAATTCTAACATCAATGAGCTTAAAAATTGTCGTTTTGAACGTCACGAAAACAATTTGGGAAGAAGTCAAAATCGCAATCTTTTGGTAAGCAAAGCGAAATATGAATGGGTTTTACTAATGGATTGTGACATGTTTCCCAAAAGCAAAAACTTCATCAAAATTTACCTGAACAGTCTAAAACAGAACGAACAAAAAGCTATTTTCGGTGGCTTGATTTATTTTGATGAAAAACCAAAAGATGATGAAGTACTCCGCTGGATTTTTGGCAAAAACAGAGAAGAAATTCCCTTGAAAAAAAGACTGTCAAGTCCATACCATTACACCTTAATATCCAATATATTACTCAAAAAGGAATTGCTCATAAAAAATCCTTTTGACAAGGAAATATTGCAGTATGGTTATGAAGATATCGTTTTTATTTTGGGACTAAAAAACAACCATATTCCGATAGCGCATATCGAAAATCCTGCCTTTCATCTAAACTTGGAAAAATCGGCCATTTTTTTGGATAAATTTCATTACTCGCTTCAAAATTTAAAATTCATCATCGACAAAAAAATCATAGTTCCCGAAGATACAGCTTTAACAAAGACTTTTGCCAAATTAGAGCGATTAAACTTGATAGGATTGACCGCTTTTTTCTTCAAAATTTTCAAAAAATTCTTGACCAAAAACTTGCTTTCCAAAAACCCTTCGATATTTTTATTTGACCTTTATCGCTTGGGTTATTTTTGCCAAATAAACACTCGCTGATGCCCTATTTCTCTATAGTCATACCAGTATTTAACAAAGAGAAATTTGTTGGCAACACTCTGAAAAGCGTGCTGAACCAAACCTTTGGCGACTATGAAATCATCATTATCAATGACGGTTCAACAGACAATAGCGAAGCGGTCATTAGAGCATTTTCTGACCACCGAATTCAGTATTTCTCTAAAGAAAATGAAGGCGTAACCGTAGCCAGAAACTTCGGAATGAAGCAAGCCAAAAGCGATTTTATTTGCTTTTTGGATGCCGATGATTTTTGGTATCCCGACTTTTTGAAAACGATGCATGCTTACTCTCAAAAGTTTCCGGAGCACAAAGTTTTTGCCTGTGCGATTGCCATAGAAACCCCAAACAAAACCTTTGCAGCCCACTACTCTATTGATAAAAAATCTGATTTTGAAATCGTTGATTTCTTTGACGCTAGTCAGAAAGAATGTGTATTGTGGACCTCAAGCGTAGCCATTCACAAAAGCGTTTTCGAAATCGTTGGGCATTTTGATACGAAGATAAAAAAAGGGGAAGATACCGAGTTGTGGATTCGGATTGGATTGCAATTTCCTATTGTATTTGTTTGGCAAACTTTGGCACGTTATGTTTATGACCCCAAAAGTGCATCCCGCAACCTGACTTATTTTTTTGAACCTTATACTTTTGAAAAATACGCTTTTGAGGAAAAGAGCAATACTAAGTTGAAACAATATTTAGATTTGAATCGATTCTCGGCAGTGATTAAAGGCAAGCTTACAGGCGATTATAAAACTGTAGAAACATTTTACAAACAAATTGATTTGAATACTATAGGTTGGAAAAAAACAATACTATTGCAATTGCCAAGTATTGTTTTGAAATTTTTGGTAAATCTTAAAAACTTTTTGGCCAAAATAGGTTTTGGAAAATCAGTTTTTAGATAGGAGAAAATCATTGTAATCACGGAGGTAATCCGCTTCTTCAAAAACATCCGAAGCAATAACCAAACACACCGAACCTGAAGAAAAATTTTCCAACTCACGCCAAATGCCATTGGGAATCAACAATCCTTCGTTGGGTTTATTCAATGTGACGGTTTTTTGGTCTTGACCATCGGTTAAAACCACATCAAAACTACCGCTCAAAGCCACTAAAAACTCTTGTTGAACTTTGTGAGAATGGCCACCGCGTTCCGCTCCACTCGGCACATCATACAAATAATACACGCGTTTCATCGCAAACGGAATCACATCGCCCTCAATCACAGAAAGATTGCCACGGGTATCGTGGATTTTGGGAATACTTAGAATTTGGATGTCGGCTATTTTGGTCATTTTGTATTTAATAATTTTTGCCATTGTTGGGCAACGGTTGTCAAAGATAAATGTTCTACACTTTTCTGGGCATTATTTTTACAATTTTGATACAAATTATCGTCCTCAAATAGTTTTCTTATGGCATCCGCCAAAGCAGTTTCATTGTGGTTTTCGACTAATAATCCGTTATAATGATGTTGAATAATCTCGCTTGGTCCGGTAGCACAATCAACCGAAATCACCGGTGTTCCCATTGCTAGAGACTCGACTATACTCATAGGAAAACCTTCAAAATAACTGGTTAAAATAGTGCTGTGTGCATGTTGAATAAATGGTGTAATGTCTTTTTGAAAAGGGACAACTTCAACACTGTCATGCAATTTTAAGTTGTCAATGGTTTTCAAAATAAAATCTTTATCAGCACCATCTCCAATAATCACAAGCTTAACATCATTTTCATAGACTTTTGATAATGAAAAAGCAGTTAACAATAAAGTGAAGTTTTTTATTTGCTGTTCCAATCGGCCAAAAAACAAAAGATACTTTTCGGGTAAATGCTTTGGTTTTTCCCTATTTGAGTCATTAACAACAACCGGATTGTATAGCGTTTGTGTATTGGCTAAACGAAAATTCGTTTTTACAGCCTCTTCGATTCCTTTAGAAACACAAATCAATTTGGTAGCATTTTGGTATAAATAATTCGCCCAGAATTTCGATTTGGGTAAATACATTTGCAATTGAGCGCTGTGAATCATAAAATAGGTTTGGCGTTTACCATAAATCCATTTGGTAAAAATTTCGCGAAGCAACATGGGTCTCGAACGGTTGTCAATAATGATTTCAATCTCATTTTCTTCTAAATACTGAGCCATGTATTTTCCTTTTTTGACCGCTCTGAAAATGCCTTTCTCTTGGGCAAACAATTTTCCTAAATTGACTAATTTCCCTTGGTAGTCATAAGCTACAACATCTAAAACAATGAGATGGTGCACTTCATAACCCAAATCCTCCAACATTATGCTTAACAAACCGGCAAAACGCTCAGCACCACCAATACCAAGTGATGCGGAAACTATTGCGATTTTATGGTTGTTTTTCATTTCTTACTTATATTGCAGTGCTATTTGTATTGCAGATATTTTTCAAATATAATAAGATAATGAAGATTTTACTCATCGGAGAATACAGTCGACTGCACAATTCTTTAAAAGAAGGGTTGCTTGAGCTCGGAAACGAAGTCACTATCTTAGGTTTTAAAGATGGTTTCAAAGATTTTCCAGTCGATTTTCCATTGGTAAAAAAATGGGATAACGGGATTTTGAAAAAAGTAAAAATCGCGGTTTTAAAACTAACCGGTTTTGATATTTCTTCGTATTTGACGTATAAACAATTTCAGCAAAACGAACAGTATTTCTGTGGGTTTGACGTGGTTCAACTGATTAATGAAAATAGCTTTTTTTGCAACTTTCAGTATGAAAAAAAGATTTTAAAATTTCTATTTCAACACCATAAAAAAGTGTTTTTGTTGTCTTGCGGTGATGATTATGAGTATGTGCATTACAATTTCAATCATCCTGAAAACCCGTCGATCATCCAACCTTATTTGGCCGGAAAAATTGCTGATCAGGATTTTTCAAATGTGTTGAAGTTTAGGACAAAATCTTTTGAAAAACTGCATCAATATATTTATCAAAACATTCAAGGAGTGATTGCCACTGATATTGATTACCAAATTCCATTGCAAAATCATCCGAAATATTTAGGGCTGATTCCAAGTCCGATTAACTTGCGTAAATTTCCGCAAAGCGAAATAAAAATCAGTGATAGAATTGTAATTTTTCATGGCATTAACCGCGAAAGTTATTTCAAAAAAGGGAATGATTTTTTTGAGAAAGCACTCGAAATCATTAAGCAAAAATACGCTGATAAAATAGATGTTTTTGTCAGCGAAAATGTACCTTACAATGACTATATCAACCGTTACAACCAAGCGAATATTGTTCTAGACCAATTGTATGGCCACGACCAAGGCAGCAATGCACTCGAAGCAATGGCCAAAGGCAAAGTGGTTTTCACCAATGCGAGTGAAAGTTTTGAAAAGCATTATCTCTTAACCGAAAAAGTAGCAATAAATGCAATCCCTGAGGTGGATTATTTGGTAGCCGAATTGTCCTTTTTAATTGAAAATCCAGAAGAAATCATAGCAATGGGACAACGAGCTCGAGCTTTTGTGGAAAAAGAGCATGATTCCATAAAAATTGCCCAACGTTATTTGGACACTTGGAAGTAAAATTAGCTGGGTTTAGATTGGAAGAATAATTTTCTAAACATCAGTAATACCAATGCCAGCGAAATTAGATTGGCATAAAAATAAGCTTTGACAACACCTTCTACTGCCGATGCTTTCATCAGAACAACAGCCAATACAAAATAAGAAATATTGAAAACAATTTCAACCAAAAAATAGCGTTTCATCATGGTTTTGACCAAAATCTGAAACCCAAAAGACAGCGTCATTATTTTGACAAAATCGCCTGCCAATTGCCAAATCAGTATCTCACTAATGCTTGAAAATGCTTCAGTAAAAGCGATTTCCAAGATGATGCTTTTGGCCCAATAAACCACAACCAACATCAAGAAAAATAAAGGAACAAAGATTTTGAAATAAGATTTGAGTTCGGCTTTGAACTCAGTTTCGGTGTGAATAGACGCCAACTTTGGCATATAATACAAAGACAAACCCGAGCTGAAAAACATCATATAAAAACTTGATAACCTGTTGACCGCATCCCAAATTCCGGCTTCTTCTATAGAGTGCGTTTTTATTATGGCGTTGCGGATAAACAGTAAAGTCATCGGCACGGCAAAAGCACTTAATAAGGCCATTACAGAAAATCTTTTGATGACATTGAGGTATTTTTGGTTAATTAATTTTTGCAAATCAAAACGGAAAGATTCTTTGTCTTGTTGAACGAAGAAAAAGGTAACCATTACCATTAAAATTTCGCCGACAGCTATGGATAATAATCCTCCAAAAATTTGCTGCTGCCAAATTAAAACCGAGGTGATTGCAAAGACCAAAACATTGGAAACGATTTGAATAATGACGATTTTTTTGTACTGTTCTAAGCCGTTATATATCGCCAACCAAAAAGTATTAATGACCATCAAAGGCAATAGCAAAGCGAAGAAACGAATCGGATTTGCATAGGTACTTGTAAAAAAAAGAAAATCAGAAATAGGCACAGCGAAAGCCAAAACCAAAATGCCCAAAACTGACGAAATCGCTAAAAACAACCAAAAAAAGGTAGCATAAATCACAGAAAGTTCCTGCTTATTTCCCTTATTTTCTACAACGAGTTTGACTATGGAATTACTGACGCCCAAGGTGGCTATCGATTTAATCATGGTGGCAAAATTTCGAAAACTGCCCATTAAGGCCATTCCGGAAGTGCCCAAAAAAACGGAGATGATTTTGGAGGAAATAATACCCAACATAAAACTCACTGCAACCGAAATAGAATTCAGCGACAAAACCTTGAGCAGTGTATTTTGTGGGCGTATTTTCAACTTATAAATTTCGGATTACTTTAGCAGGATTTCCCGCAGCTATGGCATTTTCGGGAATATCATTGGTTACAATCGAACCATTGCCAATCACGGTGTTTTTGCCGATAGTAACGCCTTTTAAAATGGTAACATTGTCGCCTAAAAAAACATTTTCACTTATCAAAACTGCAGCTGATTTTGGTTCGCCCTCTTTTCTTTTATCTATAGCTAAATGATGTCCGTCATTATCAATGATGGCGCAATTTACACCGATTAAGACGTCATTTTGTATCGTTATTTTAGCAAAAGCAACAGCAGAAAAACCATTGTTTATGGCAACATTATCGCCAATTACCATTTCACTTTCAGAATTTCTGGCTTCTAGATAGGTGTAATGCGAATAATAATTGGGAGAATTCGTCACACCAATCTGAACGTTTTTACCAAATGTAATTTTTCCTTTTCCCTTTAGCAACAAAGGATGAAATAATTTTGGAGTACCGGAAACCTTACTGCAATCAGAAAGCCATTGGTATTTCCAAATCCTTAGCGTGACAAAAAAGAAGTGTTTTATTCCCATTAGTACTGATTTAAAATTGTGATTATACAAGTTACTTCATCCTCAGTCATCACCGAACTCAAAGGCAAACTGATCACTTCTTGATGTATTTTTTCGGTTATAGGAAAAGAAAGTGACTTCCATTGAACCAAGGCATTTTGTTGGTGTGGCGGAACCGGATAATGTATTAAAGTTTCTATATTATACTGCTTCAAATAATCTTGTAATTTTTCTCTGTTTTCGGTTCGAATCACAAACAAATGAAACACGTGATTGTTAGATTTATCCCAGTAAGGCAATATGATTTTATCGGTTTTGATTTCAGACAGATAACGTTTGACGATGTTTTTACGCGCTTCGTTTTCCTGATCCAAATGAGGCAATTTGACATTTAAAAAAGCCGCCTGCAATTCGTCTAAACGAGAGTTCACTCCGATAAATTTATTATAATATTTTTGTTCCGAACCATAATTTCGCAGCGCAAAAAGAATTTTCGCCAGTTCATCATCATTTGTTGCAATCGCACCGGCATCACCCAAAGCGCCGAGATTTTTTCCGGGATAAAAACTAAAGGCTGCCGCATCAGATAGATTTCCTGCTTTTCTTTTACCTGAAACTGCGCCGTGAGCTTGTGCAGAATCCTCGATAACCAATAAATTATGTTGCTTCGCTAAGGCGTTTATCTTATCCATTTCGGATAATTGTCCATACAAATGAACGGCCAAAATGGCTTTGGTTTTGGCTGTAATTTTATCGGCAATTAAATCGGGATTGAGGTTGTAGGTTTCCAATTTGGGCTCGACCAAAACCGGCACCAAATCGGCTTGCATAATAGCCAAAATACTGGCTATATATGTATTCGCCGGAACAATAACCTCATCGTCTTTTTGCAGTTTACCCAACTCGATATAGGCTTTAAAAATTAAAACCATGGCATCCAATCCGTTGCCAACACCAATGCAATGTTTTGTCCCGCAATAGTGGGCAAAATCACGTTCAAAGATTTTGACTTCATCGCCTAAAACGAACCAACCTTTATCTAAAACCTCTTGCATTTTTTGTTGAAAAGCAGTTTGATAAGGCAAATTGATTTTATGTAAGTCGAGGAATTTTATCATATCAAAACGTTATCTAATAAAGTATAATTGGCTGTTGCCAGTTCATAATAATCCTGAACAGTAGTTTTAGCCCCAAAACTTTCTTTCCAAAACAAAATACCTTGGTTGATTTTCTTGCCGTTATCTTCATGTGACGGACCAAAATCGAAGTAGATTTTGTCTTGAAAAACTTCGGTGATTAGATGATGGTACAAAAAATCTAAACTTCCCAACTCGTTTTTTTGTTCGTTACCCGAAATGTATTGCGGATGCGCTACGGTTTCGGTAATAAAAACGGTGGTGCCTGCCACAATTTTATGGTCGTGATACACATTAAAATGTCGAATATTTTCAGGGAATTTTTGTTGCAGTTTTATAATTTCTTCGGCTGAATGTACCGGTTTGGCTTGGTGTTTCTTGTTTAAATTTGGAATTAAAATTTCATCCCAAAACAATTCAAAATTGCTTTCTTCTTTGATAACAAGATTGTTCTTTTGGCCTCGGCGAATGCTTTCCTTTCTGGTTTTTGTTACAGTAAAATCTTTCGACAAATTGATCACCGACAAACAATCTCTTCGGGTTAATTTGGCTTCAGCCAAAAACAAAGCATAATCAATTTCTTCTGAAAAGTGACTGTTGTATATAAATGGTATTAATTTAACTTGCAGTCTCTTGATTTGGTTTTCGTGAAGAAACTTCAAAACCGTTTGGGCAATGTGCAAAACTTCCCCCAATTTAATTTCGGGGCCAAAAACAAATCCTCCGTAAGTCAGGCCTTGATGGGAAAACAGCTCATTATCCCTAAGATTGGCCGGCAAAATACTCACCAATTGATTGTCTTCAAAAACCATCAGTGAATAATCTTGAAACCTATCGGCATGATATTCCATAAAATTCCGATGAAACAAAAAAGAAGCATTCTTGGCATTGCTGACAAAAGCATTCCAAAGTAAAAAATCATCCGAATGGTATCGTCTTACAGTATAGTTTTTCACAAGTAGGGTTTAGACTTTGGAAAATTAAACATTTATTTTTTAATAGCATTCATCTATTTTTTAATGCATTCATCGGCAAAAATTAAGATTTACAAAATAAATGCCTATTTTTAACCTACAAAATTTGAATTTGCCTTGAATTTAAAACGAAAATTGCTGTGTTTTATTGTCCTTACGCTTAACATTTACTGTGTTAGTGGTCAGGACATTACCTTATACCAACAATTGAACGGCCGGTATGATTTTACTTTTTTCGGCAACACCATGAATACCGTTGAAAACAATTCTACCACAGGATTAGTCACAGTTACTTCTTCCTCTGCCAATTTAAATTTAAATCCAAATGACATTATAGAAAAAGCCTATTTGTATTGGGCCGGAAGCGGTGATGGCGATTTTGAAGTGAATCTTAATACTACAAACATAACGCCTGACAGAACTTTTACGCACAGCAGAATATTTAACGGAGTTGCGTTTACTTACTTCAGTGCCTTCAAAAACGTCACTTCCTTGGTTCAAAATACCGGAAACGGAAATTATACTTTATCCAATTTAGACATTTCGGCTTTTGAAGACTTACACGCAACCCGAAGAACTAATTTTGCCGGTTGGGCCATTCTTATAGTTTTCCGCAATACCAACCTTCCAATCAATCAAATCAATATTTATGACGGTCTTGAAGGTGTTCCCGATGAATTAGCCATTTCTCTAAATGGTTTAAATGTTGTCGACAATACCAATTCCAAAGTAGGATTCTTAGCTTGGGAAGGAGATTCAGGTTTGGCTACAGAAGAGTTCAGAATAAATGGTGATTTGTTGAGCAACACATTGAATCCGTCAAGCAATGTATTTAACGGCAGTAATTCGTTTACCGGAAGTACAACGCTCTACAATATGGATTTAGATGTTTATAACATAGAAAACAATGTCAATATTGGTGATACCACTGCCGAAATATCACTGTCGTCTTTTCAGGATTTCGTGATGATTAACACTGTAGTTTCTAAGCTCACCAGCCAAATTCCGGATGCCACGGTTACTGTAAATTCGATCAACAAATCTTGTGACTCCCGAACTTTAACTCTAAACTACACCATATCCAACTTGAATTGCACCGGTGAACTTCCGATTCAAACACCGGTATCGATTTACATCAATGGCCAATTAATTGAATTGTTTGAAACAACGGTTGAACTTCCGGTTGACGGACAAGTGTCGGGTCAAGTCACTATTGTAATTCCGGACACCTTCCCAGATAATTTTGACATCTTAATGGTTGTTGACGATAAAGGTGACGGAACCGGAATTGTGAATGAATTGATAGAAAACAATAATACATTTGCCACTTCCGAAGTTTTGGGAACTTCTCCTGAATTTAATCCGTTAGATGATTTGGTGGCTTGTAATGAAGGTTTTACCCAAGCTACTTTTGATTTTTCTACTTATGAATTTTTAGTAAAAGTCGATCCTGAAAACAGTGTCGGTTTTTATGAAAGTTTGGATGATGCTAACAATGCTATGAATCCCATTAACAATACACACAACTATACCGCTACTGTTACACCCAAAGAGATTTTTGTCAGATTGGACAACGAAAACTGTTATACGACAACCTCTTTTTTATTGACTACGAAAAATTGTCCGCCAACGGTTTACAACTATGTCTCAGCCAATAATGATACCCGTAACGACACTTTTACGATTGGAGGTTTGCAAAATATTTTCTTGAATTATAAAGTAGAAATTTACAATCGTTGGGGAAAATTAGTTTGGACAGGCAACCAAAACACGGCCAATTGGGACGGTTATATCAAAGAAGGATTAGGTACTAAAAATGCCCCTGACGGGACATACTTTTATGTTCTATATCTTAATGACCCCGATTACCCAGAACCTTTGAGTGGTTATTTGTATTTGATTCATTAAATAAGAAAAAACTTTGTAATTTTGTCCTGAAACTTCGGGATTCAACTCTATAATGAAACAAATCACCAGCGCACAAAACCCATTTATCAAATCTTTAGTTTTGCTACAAGAAAAGGCAAAAGCCAGAAAACAATCGGGTACTTTTTTGATTGAAGGACAACGTGAATTAGAATTGGCACTCAAAGGCAATTACGCATTGGAAACGATTCTTTTTCTTCCTGAATTAGTGGCTGAAAGTCAAATAAAAAAATTGACGCAAAATGCAATACCGCTGATTGAAATTTCCAAAGAAGTTTATCAAAAACTAGCCTATCGCGATACTACTGAAGGTATTATAGCGGTAGCCAAAGTCAAAAATTTACAGCTAACCGATTTAAAACTACCAGAAAACCCACTGATTGTTGTGATGGAAGCCATTGAAAAGCCGGGTAATATTGGCGCCATGTTGCGCACTTGTGATGCGGCCAAAGTAGATGCGGTTATCATTGCCAATCCCAAAACCGATTTATACAATCCTAATATTGTTCGATCCAGTGTGGGTTGTTTGTTCACCAATCAAATAGCTACCGCAACCACCGAAGAAGTAATTGCGTTTTTAGAAAAAAACAATATCAATTTTTACAGTGCGACGTTACAAAATTCAACGGCATACCATACCCAAAACTACACCTTACCTACAGCTTTGGTCGTTGGCACAGAAGCCACCGGATTGTCCCAACCTTGGCGCGATAAAGCCACTCAAAACATCATTATTCCCATGCAAGGCGAAATTGACAGCATGAACGTTTCAGTTGCCGCTGCGATTTTGATTTTTGAAGCCAAACGCCAGAGAGGATTTTAAATCGAGATTGCAGCATACAGATTTGTCACTTACAAGACAGTCTTTGAAAAATTAAACCATGAAAAAACTAGTAATTATTGTTGTTTCCATTTTAACTTTTGGAACAATTTCGGCACAAATCACCGAAAAAGAAGTGGATATTTTGGTTGAAAACACCCTAAAAACCTTTAACGTTCCGGGCATTGCCGTGGGAATTGTCAAAGATGGTAAATTGGTTTTAGCTAAAGGTTACGGTGTAGCCAATATCAAAACCCAACAAAAAGTGGATGCCAATACTTTATTTGGCATTGCTTCCAACAGCAAGGCGTTTACCGCTTCGGCTTTGGCTATTTTGGTGGATGATGGGAAAATCAATTGGGAGGACAAAGTCAAAAAATATTTGCCTGAGTTTAAAATGTACAATGATTATGTAACCAATGAATTTACCATTCGCGACTTATTGACCCACAAAAGCGGACTCGGATTAGGCGCTGGAGATTTAATGATTTGGCCCGACGGTCATGATTTTACACCCAAAGACATTGTCAAAAATATCCAATATTTAAAACCCGTTTCAGGTTTCAGAACCAAATATGATTACGACAATTTGCTGTACGTAATTGCCGGTGAAGTGATTGAGAAAGTATCGGGAAAAACCTGGTGTGATTTTGTTGAAGAACGACTCATGACACCAATAGGCATGAGCAAAAGTGCGGCTTCTTGGTCAAGGCTAAAAGACACCACCAATACCATCGTACCACATGTGCCTACCAATGGCAAATTAGAAATTGTACCCCGATACACCAATCCTATTTTTGACGCCGCTGCCGGATTATATGCTTCAGTAAATGACTTGAGTAATTGGTTGATTGTGCAAATGAACCAAGGAAAATATGGCGAAAATCAAAGACTTTTCTCGGAAAAACAATGGAAAGAAATGTGGACTCCGCAAACTATTTTGCCATTACCCAATCCTTATCCTTACAGTTCTAACTTCAGAAACTATGGCTTAGGTTGGCGATTGGAGGACATCAACGGCCATTTACAAGTATCGCATACCGGCGGATTGGATGGCATTGTGACCCAAACCATCATGATTCCCGATGTTAAACTAGGGATTATTGTGCTCACCAATCAACAAAACGGTGCGGCATTTACCGTAATTTCAAACACCATTAAAGACAGTTATTTGGGCTTGCCAAAATTTGATCACTTGGCCTATTTTGGTCAGGAAAGAAGAGCAAAAGAAGACAATGCCGATAAAATCACGGAAGAAGTTTGGACAGTCGTTGACCAAAATTTGAAACAAAAAATCAAAATCGACTTCAAAAAGTATATCGGAACCTTTAATGACAAATGGTTTGGCGAAGTGACTATTTTTGAAAAGAAAGGCAAATTATACTTTGCTTCTACCCGCTCTAAAAGATTAGTCGGCGAAATTTTCTTTTTAAAAGACCAAAATTTTGTGGTAAAATGGAATGTGCGTAGTTTCAATGCCGATTCGCATATTTTCTTTGATGTAGACACCAATGGCAACGCAAATCACTTTACTATGAAGGCCATTTCTCCTATGACTGATTTTAGCTATGACTTCCATGATTTGGATTTTAACAAAGTGAAATAATCATCAATCCTAAACTGTAAATTCTGTAAAACCAATCAATTTAAAATTTGGTTCTGAAAATTCAGAATTATTGTTGGAATTTATGCCAATAATGTTTATTTTTAGGAATTGAATGAACTTGCTATGATTGAAATTGATTTAGAAGAAGAAAAAAAAGCTATTGCCCGAGAATACAAAGAATTACTTCGCATAAGTTACCAAACGCTTACTGATTCGGATAAAAAATTGATTCGAAAAGCTTTTGATGTAGCGGTTGATGCCCACAAAGACCAACGCCGAAAATCAGGAGAAGCTTATATTTTTCATCCTATAGGTGTGGCCAAAATAGTGGCTTCCGAAATTGGATTGGGTGCTTCGAGTATCGCCGCAGCCTTAATGCATGATGTTGTTGAAGATACCAACGTAACCATAGAAGACATCGAAAAAATGTTCAATCCGAAGATTGCGCATTTGGTCGAAGGCTTGACCAAAATTTCCCAGGTTAAAAAAGACATGAACATCTCGATGCAAGCGGAAAACTTCCGTAAAATGCTCTTGACTTTGAACGATGATGTGAGGGTAATTTTAATCAAAATTGCCGATCGTTTGCACAACATGCAAACCATGGATTCGATGCCCGATTACAAACAAGTCAAAATCGCCTCCGAAACTTTATACATTTATGCACCTCTTGCCCATCGTTTGGGATTGTATAATATCAAAACCAAGCTGGAAGATTTAGGTTTAAAATATACCGAACCGGATATTTATCATGACATTGTCAGCAAAATCAAGGAAACCAAAGAAGAACAAGATGCTTACATCAAAACCATTTCAGATGTACTGAAAAAATCTTTGAATGACGAAGGTGTGGAATACACCATGAAAGGCCGTCCGAAATCCATCTACTCTATTCGCCGTAAAATGGCCGCGCAGAATGTTACTTTTGATGAAGTATACGATAAGTTTGCGTTGCGAATTATTTACAAATCCAACTTACACGACGAGAAATTCCTTGCTTGGAAAATTTATTCTATAGTAACCGACCATTACCGTCCGAGTCCGAGTCGTCTGCGCGATTGGATTTCATCACCCAAATCAACCGGTTATGAAGCTTTACACATAACGGTGATGGGACCCAAAGGCCGTTGGGTAGAAATTCAGGTGCGTAGCGAACGCATGGATGAAATTGCTGAAAAAGGATACGCAGCACACTACAAATACAAACAAGGCGCTAGTGAAGAAAGCGGACTCGATACTTGGCTCAACCTTTTGAAAGAAGCTTTGGAAAGTTCAGAAACCAATGCGGTCGACTTTGTGGAAGATTTTAAAATGAATTTGTATGCCAAAGAAATTTTTGTCTTTACACCCAAAGGAGAAATCAAATCCTTACCCAAAGGCGCCACATCGCTCGACTTCGCGTTTAGCATTCACTCCGAAATCGGAATCAAAACCCGTGGTACTCGCGTCAATGGAAAATTAGTACCGCTGAATCACGAACTGAAAAGTGGAGACCAAATTGAAGTCATTACTTCGGTCCATCAGAAACCAACAATCAACTGGTTGGATTATGTGACCACTTCTCGAGCCAAAAACAAAATCAGAAACGTACTCAACGAAAACACCAAGAAAATTGCCGAAGACGGTCGAGAACTTTTGACCCGAAAAATGAAACATTTAAAGATTACTTTGAGTGAATCGGTGATTAATGAATTGGTGAACTACTTCAGTCTTAAAACCAGCTTAGACTTGTTTTACCGCGTGGGAATAGGCTCTATTGAAAACCAACAACTGAAAGACTTTGCCGCACAAAAAAGCAACAGTTTGATGAATTTCTTTAAGAATAAAATCAAACGTTCGCCGAACGCAAGACCGGATGAAATTAACAAGCAAGAGCTTAGCAAGAATTTTGACATGCTCGTTTTTGGAACCGAACAGGATAAATTGGATTATAAATTGTCTTCCTGTTGTAACCCCATTCCGGGAGATGATGTTTTCGGATTCATCACCATCAACGAAGGCATCAAAGTACACAAAAAAGATTGTCCAAATGCCATCACTTTACAATCAAACTACGCTTACCGTATCATGCAAGCCAAATGGATTGACTCTTCGCAACAGGAATTCAAAGCCACACTGAAAATTACGGGTATGGACAGTTTAGGTTTGACTAACGAATTGACCAAAGTTATTTCTAATAATATGCACGTGAACATTCAAAGCATTTCCCTAAGCGGTGAAGCTGGTATTTTCAACGGACAAGTTGCGGTAATTGTACAGAACAACAATATTTTGAAGAAACTGATTGATAATATTAAAAAGATAGACGGAGTAGATAAAGTAACCAGAGTGTACACGAATTAAGTTTGATGTTAGAGGCTTGGTGTTGGAAGTTTTGAAACTTTGAACCTGAAACTTGAAACCTGAAACTTGAAACTTGAAACCTGAAACTTGAAACTTGAAAACCTGAAACTTGAAACTTTGCAACTCAGATACTTTGAAACCTTAAACAAAAAAATTACCTTTGTCCCATGACACTAATTGCATCCGATAACATTAAAAATCAAGAGGTCGTAAAAAATGTATTTACGGCTTATTTGGAGAACAAAGGACACCGCAAAACCCCTGAACGCTACGCTATTCTTCAGGAGATTTACGATAGTGAAGAGCATTTTGACATCGAGAATTTGTACATCAAAATGAAAAACAAAAACTATCGTGTGTCACGTGCAACTTTGTACAATACCATTGAACTTTTATTGGATTGCGGTTTGGTTCGCAAACACCAATTTGGGCAAAACCAAGCGCATTATGAAAAGTCTTATTTCGACAAACAACACGATCATATCATCATGACCGATTCTGGAGAAGTGATTGAGTTTTGTGACCCGAGAATACAAACTATCAAACAAACCATCGAAGAAATATTCGGCATTGAAATCCACAACCATTCGTTGTATTTCTATGCCAATAAGAAAGCAAACAGCTAACATAAACAACAACACAATATAAACAACACACAATGACCGTAGATTTACTACTCGGATTACAATGGGGAGACGAAGGAAAAGGAAAAATAGTTGACGTTCTTACTTCAAAATATGACATCATCGCAAGATTTCAGGGCGGACCCAACGCTGGACACACTTTAGAATTTGACGGCATCAAGCACGTTTTGAGAACCATTCCTTCGGGGATTTTTCACAGCAACAACATCAATATTATCG
>JBDLVY010000128.1:0-3206 GCA_039804545.1 Bacteroidota bacterium
AATATTTTAGAAAATAATTTACACAAACTTGATGGTTTGGCACTCGAACTCGCCAATCAATTCCTCGACAATAAAAAAGAAATTCGTAAAATTTTCCTCGATTTCGATTGGACAAAAATGAAATCCGAACGCATCCGAATCCACGGTGATTACCATCTCGGACAAGTTTTAGTTAACGGTGATGATTTCTATCTGCTCGATTTTGAAGGCGAACCCGAAAGCACCATTCGCGATCGAAAGGTAAAACAACCGCCGCTCAAAGACGTTGCCGGTATGTTCCGTTCCTTCCATTATTCGATTTATGCGACACTTTTTAACAACAAAGACAAATATCCGTACGAACAAAAAGAACTGTTCCAAGCAGGTGAAATTCTCTTCAAATATTTCGTAGGCGTGTTTTTGCAAACCTATACCGAAGTCGCACAAGGCGGTAATTTAAATATTGGTTACCGAAAAGAAATCGACTTCCTGCTCAAATATTGCATCCTCGAAAAAGCGGTTTACGAACTCGGCTACGAACTCAACTCAAGACCGCGCTGGGCAGTGATTCCATTAACAGGAATTGCCAGTATAATGGAATTTGAAGCGAAAGTGTAGGGCAGTTTCAGGAATGGTAGTTCCCGCTTTCCGGGCTACGCGGTAGCCTCTACAATCGGGGCTAGATTGGATTTGAATTGATATAAAATAAAAAGACAGTCGCGAATTAGCGATAAAAATAAATTAACAAAATGAACCAAGTACAAGTACATTCGCTTTTTACCGATTTTGACATCGATTTATTCAAAGCCGGAAAGCATTTCAGACTCTATGAAAAACTCGGCGCTCACCTCACCGAAGTGAATGGTGTAAAAGGCGTTTACTTTGCCGTATGGGCTCCATCGGCACGTTCGGTTTCTGTCGTAGGCGATTTCAATTATTGGATACAAGGCGAACACCAACTCAACGTCCGCTGGGATGCTTCAGGCATCTGGGAAGGCTTTATTCCTGGTGTTGATAAAGGCACGACTTACAAATACAAAATACAATCCAACAACAACGGTATCATCACCGAGAAAGCTGATCCGTTTGCGCTTTACTGCGAACATCCGCCACAAACTGCCTCAGTTATTTGGGACTTAGATTACAAGTGGAAAGACAAAAAATGGATGGACAATCGTAAAGATAAAAATGGTTTAGACAAACCTTATTCGGTTTACGAAGTTCACTTAGGCTCATGGCGCAGAAACAGCGAAGGCAACTTTCTGACATATCTCGAAATGGCAGACCAATTGGTAGCTTATGTCAAAGAAACCGGATTCACTCACGTCGAGTTTATGCCAGTCATGGAATATCCTTACGATCCATCTTGGGGTTATCAGTTGGTTGGGTATTTTGCGCCAACTTCCCGTTTCGGAAAACCACAGGATTTTATGGTTTTAGTCGATAAATTGCACCAAGCCGGTATCGGAGTTATTTTGGATTGGGTTCCTTCACATTTTCCTGATGACGCACACGGACTAGGGTTTTTCGACGGTTCCAACTTATACGAACATCCAGACAGAAGAAAAGGATACCATCCCGATTGGAAAAGTTTGGTGTTCAATTATGGCCGCAATGAAGTGCGTTCGTTCTTAATCAGCAATGCAATTTTCTGGTTGCAACAATACCACGTTGACGGTTTACGTGTAGATGCTGTTGCTTCCATGTTATATTTAGATTACTCAAGAGAGGAAGGCGAATGGGAGCCCAACATTTACGGCGGAAGAGAAAACTTAGATACGATTAGTTTCCTAAAAGACTTCAACGAAGCGGTTTACAGTGCTTTTCCTGATGTACAAACGATAGCCGAAGAAAGCACCAGTTTTCCAATGGTGTCGCGCCCCACTTTCATCGGAGGTTTAGGCTTTGGTATGAAATGGATGATGGGCTGGATGCACGATACGTTACAATATTTCAAAAAAGAACCTATTTACAGACGTTTCCACCAAAATGATTTGACTTTCTCGATGACTTATGCGTTTACCGAAAACTTTATGTTGCCGTTGTCTCATGACGAAGTGGTGTATGGTAAACATTCTATTTTAGGCAGAATGCCCGGAGATGAATGGCAAAGGTTTGCGAATCTTCGTTTGTTGTATGGTTATATGTTTACCCATCCGGGTGGAAAATTATTATTTCAAGGTGCCGAATTTGGGCAAAGCTGCGAATGGAATTTTGAAGGCAGTTTAGATTGGCATTTGCTACAATATGGCTACCACGATGGTATCAAAAAATGCATCACCGATTTGAATGCGTTATACAAAAACAATCCGGCGATGTATGAAAAGCAATTCCACGTAGACGGCTTTGAATGGATCAATTATACCGATAGTGAAAACGCAGTCTTGAGTTACATTCGTAAAGGATTAAACCCCAAAGATGATTTAATTATTGTGGCGAATTTCACTCCGGTAGTAAGAGAAAATTACAGAATCGGCTTGCCAAATCAAGGAAAGCTAACTCAGATTTTTAACTCAGACAGTACTGAGTACAACGGAAGCGGCGTAGTAATGACCAAACCCATCAAGATTGATAAAACGGCATGGAACTATCGCGACTATTCTGCCGAATTGGTTTTACCGCCATTAGGGGTAACTGTTTACAAGATTTCGTAACACCATTATTAGTTCAAAATAGAAGAGAAGTTAACTTTCTGACCATGAGAGTTAACTTCTTTTTAGTTATCCGTATTCGCAAACGTTATAGTTAAAAACTACTTCACCTATATGTAAAATTATCGTTGCCATCTTTGTAAATTTGGCTCCAAAGCATCGTGACGACACAAAACAACTTATTATGATTACCAACCAAGAACTTGAATATAAAGGCGATCAATTCCCTTCCAAAATAGTTTCCTTCCAACAAGATGTTGACAGTATTTATTTCAATACCGACAACAATGTAATATTAAAAATTACAATACTTCGTGACAGTTTAATTCGATTCCGTTATACGACCAAAGGTTACTTCAGCAACGATTTCTCTTATGCCATTGACAAAACACAATCGCATGGTTACAATCAGTTGGAGGTGATTGAAGAACAACAATTTTACCTAATCAAAACCAGTAAAGTTTTTTGCAAAATCAACAAGAAAGACTTAAAGATTTCGATTCACGATATTGACGGATTTACAATTATGGAAGACGAAATCGGTTTCCATTGGGAAGAATGTTATGAACACGGTGG
>JBDLVY010000129.1:0-10347 GCA_039804545.1 Bacteroidota bacterium
GCTATGAGAGTTCTTAGGTCTTGTCCAAGATGGAATCCTGGTGAACAAAACGGAAAAAAAGTGAGGGTATTGTACTCGTTACCTATTACTATCCAATCAGCAGAATAAATGGTTTCTAAAATCATAGAAAATTTTCAGAAGAAATCGCTTAAAGAGCGATTTCTTCTCGTTATTAGCTTATTGAACTTTTTAGCATTCACTATTTTAGGATTGCTTTTGTTGTTCTGGGAAAAGCTAAAATTAAATTTGCCCAATAACCTTCAAATAATTGTAGGTTGCTTAATAATATTATTTGGTTTTTTGCGTTTTATAACTCAAGTAAAGCGTTTGAATAGTTTAGATGATGAATAAAATAACGAAGACCATTGCCGGATTTTTACTGTTGAATTTATTGTTTGTCTTTTCTTGTCAAGAAAAAAGCGAAAATAAAATGGACACTATCCTAGAAGGAAAAGCGACTCTCTATGTAGATGAGTCTATTTTTCCTATAATTGAAGATGAGGAAGCGGTTTTTGAATCACAGTATGAAGCTAAATTGCATTTGGTTCCTCAATCTGAAAATGAAATTTTAAATGCCTTGTTAAATGACACCGCGACTATTGCAGTGCTCACCAGAACATTATTGCCGGAAGAGTTGAAAGCTTTTCAAGCCAAAAAAATCAATCCTAAAATCACACCCTTTGCAACAGATGCCGTTGTTTTCATCAGAAATAAATCGGTTAAGGATACTTTAATTGCATTACAAGATGTGTATGATTTTCTAAAAGGAAAAACTGGGTCAAATATAAAGGGATTGGTATTTGACAATCCTAACTCAAGCACGGCACGCTTTATTTCTCAAAAATCAGGTGTTTCGGTTGTAGGTCAAAAAAATGTTTTTTCTTTCAAAACTAATGAGGAAGTCTTAAAATATGTAGCCGAAAATGATGGTATGATTGGGGTAATTGGTGTAAATTGGATTTTACAATCCCCATTAGATTTACAAGAAACGGTTGATAGGGTTAATGTCTTGGGCGTAAAAGATGTCGATGCAAGTGAGTTCATATTCCCCACACAAGATAACTTAGCACAAGGGAAATATCCTTTGGCACGTGTTTTGCACATCGTCAATTGTCAAGGTTACTCAGGACTGGGAATGGGATTTGCTTCTTTCCTGGGCGGAGAAAGAGGTCAACGAATCATTTTGAAATCAGGATTAGTTCCTGTGCGTGTTCCGACCCGGAAAATCGTGATTAGAAACAAAATTACTAAAGATAAAAATTAAAAATTGCAAGATGAACAAGTTTAAAATATTCAGCTTAGCGTTAGTAGCAACAACTGTTGCGAAAGCTCAGGATTTGGAAACGGCAAAGAAAGCTATTGATGCTGAACAATTTGAAAAAGCTAAATCGTTATTGAAATCTGTTATACAGGCCAAACCTTCTAATGGAAAAGCCGCTTTTCTTTTAGGGAACATTTACCTAAAACAAAATATTGCTGATTCAGCTACAATCTATTTCCAAAAAGGATTAACTGCCAGTGAAGGTGCAAGGTTAAACAATATTGGATTAGCTCAAATGGATTTGGATGCCAACAATAAATCGGCTGCTCAAGCCAAGTTTGATTTAGTGACTAAAGAGTTAAAAAAGAAAGACACTGAAGAATACGTTTATATTGCGCGCGCCTACATGAATGCAGACAAACCTGATTATGCAAGTGCTATTGCGGTTTTGACCAAAGCTGCTTTGACAAATCCAACAGATGCCCAAGTTCAGTTGGCCTTAGGTGATGCCTATTATGGAGAGAAAAAGCAGAATGATGCTTATGTTGCCTATAGAAACGCCTACCAAACAGATAGTTCTTTGATTAGAGCCAAAATGCAATTAGGGGTTTTGTTAAAAGGCGCCAAAGCATACACTGAAGCCGTTAAAGCTTACAACGAAGTTATCTCAATCAATCCTAATTATGGACCGGTATACAGAGAGTTGGCAGAAACCCATTATTTATGGGGAAACAATGTGCCGTCTACTTATACTGAAAACATTCAAAAAGCTTTAGGGTTTTATGAAAAATACATGAGCCTTACCGATTATTCTGTGACTTCACGTATGCGTCATGCCGACTTTTTAATCTTGGCCAAAGATTACAAAGCCTTAGAAGTAGAAGCTAACAAAATGAAAGAATTGGACGGTGTAAATCCAAGAATTCTTCGTTATCTTGGTTATTCAGCATACGAAAATGGTAATCCTGATGCTGCTTTAGAGGCGCTTCAAAAATATACCGCTAACACTACTAACAAGATTATTCCACGTGATTACTTGTATTTAGGTCAAGCCAAAATTAAAAAAGGAGCCAGTGCTGATGGTAAATCAGTTGATCCAACATTATTGGCTTCGGCAATCGAAGACATTAAGAAGGCAGTGGCAATGGAACCATTAGCAGCTAATGAATTAAACGAATTAGGTAAAAAATTATACGATCAAAAAGCATTTACAGCTGCAGCTGCGGTTTTTGAAGTAGCGGTAACCAATCCAACTTCTAAAAACTTTTTGTTGGATAACTTTTACTTGGGGAATTCATTATACTATGATAATACAAGAAAAGACGTTGTAAAACCAGATCCTATTGCCTTGCAAAAAGCAGATGTAGCTTTCGGAAATGTGATTACGGCTTCACCAACAACAGCTGATGCTTATTTGTTCAGAGCCAGAACTAACAAATTACTTGAGAATGATGAGATGATGGCTAAATATTATCAGGATTACGTTTCGCAAATTTTGAAAAAATGGGAAAAAGCGTTGTCTGATGCTAACAATCAAATTGATAACAACAAGGTTTTGGAACTATATAAAGGAACTTTAAAAGATTTCAATTATGAATTATATAAAGCTGAAATAGATAAGGTAAAACAAAAATTAATTGAGGCATACAACAATATAGCTGCTGTATACGCCAATACCGATAAAGCCAAAGCTATTGAGTTTTTCAATAAAACTTTAGCGCTTGATCCGGCTAATAACTATGCGATCGAGTCATTGAAATTATTGAAATAAACGCATTATTATAAATATTAAAACCGCTTCAATCCAATTGAGGCGGTTTTTTTATTGTTTGACTATTTCAAATTTTCAAATTAACGCATTTCTAAATTGAGTATCTTTGCCCACTATATTATAAATGATGTTATCAAAAGAAACACAATTGGCCGTTGATAAAGGAGAAATGCTTCCGCTAATGGAAGAATTCTATACCATTCAAGGCGAAGGGTATCATACCGGAACAGCTGCTTATTTTATTCGAATTGGCGGTTGTGATGTAGGTTGCCATTGGTGCGATGTAAAGGAAAGCTGGAATGCCGAATTACATCCGCCAACCAATACCGATACCATAGTTGACAATGCTTCTAAATATGCCGATACAGTGGTGGTTACTGGTGGCGAACCCTTAACCTGGGACATGACATTGCTGACGCAAAAATTAAAAAATAAAAATCTTAAAGTTCACATTGAAACTTCGGGAGCTTATCCGGTTACGGGAACTTGGGATTGGTTTTGTTTGTCGCCTAAGAAAAATAAATTACCGGTTGATGATGCTTATGCCATTGCCAGCGAATTAAAAGTAATTATTTACAACAAACACGATTTTATTTTTGCCGAGGAACAAGCCGCTAAAGTTAACCCGAAGGCCATCCTTTTTTTACAACCCGAATGGAGCAAAAAAGAAGAAATGACACCAATGATTGTTGATTATGTGATGAACAATCCAAAATGGAGAGTGTCTTTGCAAACGCATAAATATTTAAATATTCCTTAAGTTTCATCTATGAAATTAATTAAAGTATTACTGTTCTTATTAATGCCAATGGTCGGCTTTTCCCAAATTGAAGGTGATGGCGAAGTGTATTTAAAAGGGGATTTAATTGAAGCCAAATTTAATGGCGGTGGAATAGAGGAGTTTAGTAAATTTATCAGAAAAGAATTTGATTATTCCAAAGTAACCAAAGCCGGAAAAATGGTTGGTGCTTTCACGGTTGATGTTGACGGCTCGGTTAAGAATATTAAAATCATATCGTTTTCCGATATTGAATCGGCAACCGAATTTATCAGAGTCTTAAAAAAATGCCCAAAATGGAAACCCGCAGAACGTGGAGGCAAACCCATTAGCATTGAGATAAAATACCCAATGGTTTTTAGGGTGAAATAATTTATATTTACAATTATGAAAAAAGTAATTTTAGTTTTAGCAGTTATTTTGGTTTGTCAGTTAGGATTCGCTCAAGAAGTAAAATCCGTAAGTCCAAATGCAGAAGATAACTTAATCTACAATACAGCCGGAATTGAAGTTAAACCCGATTTTCCTGGCGGACTTCAAGAATTTTATAAATTTATAGGAAAGAATTACAAAACGCCTAATGTCAAAAATTTAAAAGGGAAAGTCTTTGTCATGTTTGTGATTGAAAAAGACGGTAGCCTAACAGATATTAAGGTTTTAAGAGATATTGGCCACGGAACAGGAGAAGAAGCCGTAAGGGTTTTGAAAGAATGTCCCAAATGGTTGCCCGGAGAACAAAACGGACAAAAAGTTAGGGTTTTATATTCTTTGCCGATTTCAATTCAATTGCCTTAATATTTGATTTTATACAGTAGTAAGCGCTGTTGTTTATTTCCCCAAAAAAGTATTTTTACCTTTATTAACCAATTTTAGAAAAATGAAAAAATTATTATTTGCCGTTGTTTTTGGACTAGTATCACAATTGGGTTTTTCACAAGACAAAGCCACCAGAGAAGAGGTAATGCAAGCTATTGAAAAAAGTGGTGCTTTTGGTCAGTTAGATGCTGCCAAAAAGCAAGTGTTGGATATGATTCCTAAAGAAAAACAACCTGCATTTGCCGTTGAGTTTGATGTTATCCTTAAGAAAGCTACAGATGCAACGATTGATATTTACATGCAAGAGTATACAAAAGATGATGTCAAAGCCATGTTGGCTTTTTACAATAGTCCTGTTGGAAAAAAAATGGCTGAAAAGGCAAGTCTCATTGCCCAAAAATCGCAAGATTCTATGATGAGTTTACAAGGCGAAGTACAAGCCTTGGTGATGAAATACGTGCAGTAATCCATCGGCAAAAAAATAAAATTAAAATCCCAAACAGTGTTTGGGATTTTTTATTTTTACAAAATAATCATCCTCATCAAAAGACAAATCCCTTTCATGAAATCACAATTTTTGCTCCATCCATCCATCACTTTTTTGAATCACGGTTCATTTGGCGCGTGTCCTAAGCCAATTTTTGAAGCTTATCAACGTTTTCAATTGGAGTTGGAACATGAACCGGTGGTTTTTATCCAAAAGAAATTGCCCCAATATTTAAAGCAGGCCAAAATTCCATTGGCGAAGTTCATTGGTTGTAAAGCAGAAGATTTCTTTTTTGTGCCCAATCCGACTGTGGCAATCAATACCGTTATGCGGAGTTTGAAATTACAACCCGGAGATGAGATTTTATCCACCAATCACGAATATGGGGCAATGGACCGAACGTGGAATTTTTTCTGCAAAAAATCGGGCGCTAAATATATTCGTCAAAATATCAGTTTGCCTATAGTTTCTAAAGAACAAATCATCGAGGAGTTTTGGAAAGGGTATAACAGCAATACCAAAGTGGTTTTTTTAAACCAAATGTCGAGCGCAACGGCTTTGATTTTTCCTGTGAAAGAGATTTGTGATAAAGCGCAAGAGTTAGGCCTAATCACCATTGTTGACGGTGCTCATGTTCCGGGTCATATTGATTTAAATATAACCGATTTGAATCCCGATTTTTATACCGGAACGTTGCACAAATGGATGTTGGCACCCAAAGGCAGTTCATTCTTATACGTTAAAAAAGAATTCCAAGTCGAGATTGAGCCTTTAGTGGTGAGTTGGGGTTATGAAAGTTTGGCGCCAAGCGAAAGTCAGTTTCTAGATTACCATGAATACCAAGGCACTAATGACCATTCGGCTTTTTTGTGTACGCCAAAAGTCATCGAGTTCTTGGAGCAAAATAATTGGAAGGAACAATCAAAAGCTTGTAAGCAAATCGTATTTGCCAATTACCAGCGTTTTTGCGACTTATTGAAAACCCAACCTTTAGCACCCATTTCCGAAGAATTTTTAGGCCAAATGGCAAGCATTCCGGTGAAGACTTTCAAACCTACTGAGTTAAAAGATTTGTTGTATGATAAATATAGAATCCAAATTCCGGTGATGCCTTTGAATGGGGATATTTATTTGAGGTATTCTATCAATGCTTATAATACTCAGGAAGATTTGGATATTTTATACAAAGCGCTAGAAGATATTATCAAAACGACCGATTTGATAGAACTCTAAAACCCTAGCCCGGATAGGAACGGCATCCTTTTACAGCTGTTGGGTTTTTAAAACCTGACAGTTGTAAAAGATAAAGTGGATAGCCGGGAATAGCTTCTAAAAAAGCTTAGCCAAATAATCATAATGTTTGCCTTCAACAACTAATTCGCTTTCCAAGCCATTGGCGTGAGCGGCATTTTGCAACGTATTGTAATCGAGATAAAGCCACGGAAATGCATCTTCAGTTTGGCCTTTATAGGAAACGGTAAACGTCAGTTCGCCATAATAACCGTCAGCGGGAACGAGAAAACTGCCGTCTTCGGCTTCGTCAAACATGTAAATGATGTCTGAACTGTCAATCAAAATCTGTCCGTTCGGATTCAAAAGCGATTTTAGTTTTTGCAAATGCTTTGAAGTTTCGGCCAGAGTGCCAAAGATTCCCGTGCCGTTCATTAATAATAGAATCGTGTCAAACTTTTCATTTCCGACTTCTAAAAGCGATTGTACTCGGGCATTTTTCACTCCGCGAAGTTGGCAGGCTTTAATGGCTTTAGGCGAAATGTCAATTGCGGTAACGTCAAAACCTTTTTCTTGCAAATACAAACTATGGCTTCCGGCGCCACAGCCTACATCGAGTATTTTGCCTTTGGCGAGTTGGAGGGCTTTCTTTTCCAGTTTTGGCATGTCATTATAGTGGCGAAAAAGATAGCCAACACTCATTTCATCCGCTTCAGAAATATTGGTTTCAGTGACTAAGTCTTCGGGAGTGTTATTGGTTTGAAAATCGAGTATGGCTTGACCGAATAAATCTTTCATTAATTTTAGTTTCAAGTTTCAAGTTCCAAGTTTTAAAGTTGTTAACTTTGCATTAACCAACGTGAAACCTGAAACTTGAAACAAATTATAAACAATATTCAAAAGTTAGCCAAAGATAAGCATATCGAAAACAAAAAGTATTTCGACAAGCTTAAAAAGAAGACGCCTAAGAATTTAGATTATGTGATGCAGGATTTACATGATGCCGAGTTTAAGCGAACCGATTGTTTGGCTTGTGCCAATTGTTGTAAAACGACCGGACCATTATTTACTTCGGCCGATATCGAGCGCATAGCGAAGCATTTGAAACAAAAACCGCAGCAGTTTATTGATCAATATTTGCGCATTGATGAAGATAAAGATTATGTGTTACAAAGCGTGCCTTGTACGTTTTTGGACCACGAGAATTATTGTATGATTTATGAAGTTCGCCCCAAAGCTTGCCGCGAATTTCCACACACAGACAGAAAAAAGTTTCAGCAGATTGCTGACTTGACCATAAAAAATGTAGCTATTTGTCCGGCTGCCTACAACATAGTAGAAGAAATGAAGAAACGTTTACCTTTATAATATTAACATGAAAGTTTATAGATCAAAAATTGATTGGTGGTTGATTATCATCATTTTCATCGTATTTTGTTATCCGATGATAGAAGGCATTTTAACCAAAGATTATATAATGTTCTCTGTATCGTTCGGTGTTTTGAGTTTGGTTTTTTTGATGTTCAAATCAATCAAGTACAAAATCGATGGAGAACAATTGCAGATTTGGTGGACAAAAATTGACATTAATTCCATCAAGAGAATATACAGCACACATAATCCGCTAAGTTCGCCGGCATTGTCTTTAGACCGAATTGCGGTGGTTTACAATACGTATGATGAAGTGTTGATTTCGCCCAAAGAGCGCGAAGATTTCATTCGAGAAGTTCTAAAAATCAATCCCAATATTGTAGTCGAGCTTTAGTTGTATATCAAATACTTTTGGCGCATACTTTTAAAATCATTCAATCCTTTTTCCCAAGATTTTCTGATGTCTTGTTCTGAAGTTTCGGCTTCAATCTGTTCGCGTAGTTTTTTAGTCCCTGCTAATTTGGTGAAGAAACTGTTGAAGAATTTGGTTTTGTCAGATGTTGTATTGTAGGCTTTGATAAGCCATTTCAGTTCTAAGCGGTTTACTTTTTCAATTTTAGTCAAATCCTCGCCATAACACAACTGGTCTTTGTGCATTGGTTCTTTGGCTCCAAAATTGGGAATTGGTGTAAAACTAAAATCACTTTTTGGCAAAAACGGTGAGCCATAAATTTGGAATTGCATTTCAGTGCCACGACCTACGCTAACATTAGTTCCTTCAAATAAACACAAACTCGCATATAAATTAATGGCTTGGTCGTTGGGTAAGTTGGGTGAAGGTTTTACAGGTAAAGAATAAGCCATTTCTCTTTTATAATTCAAGCAAGGAATTACAGTTAGGTTACATTGTGCTTCGTTTTTCAACCATTTTTCACCGTTAATCATTTGGGCATATTCGCCAATCGACATGCCGTGTAATAACGGAATTGGGTGCATACCCACAAAGCTGGTTTGTTCTTTTTCTAAAATTGGTCCGTCCACAATGGCACCATTTGGATTTGGTCGGTCTAAAACAATCAGCGGAATGTTGTTTTCCGCACAAGCTTCCATAATGTAATGTAACGAAGATATATAAGTATAGAATCTTGCACCCACATCTTGCAAGTCAAAAACCATTACGTCAATTCCGGCCAATTGTTCGGGTTTTGGTTTTTTGTTGTCGCCGTATAAGGAAACAATCGGCAAACCGGTTTTGGTATCTTTGCCGTCTACCACATGTTCGCCGGCGTCAGCTGTGCCACGAAAACCGTGTTCGGGTGCGTAGATTTTTTGGAAGTTGATTTTTTTTTCTAAAAGAAAATCGACAAGATGAATTGTTTCTCTCGAAATAGTTGTTTTTTTGGGGTCTGAAGTATGGTTAACGTTAGCTCTGCTTAATACTCCGGTTTGATTGGTAACAATGCCAACTTTTTTATCTTTTAACAATGGTAAATAGGCATTTATGTTAGCTGATCCTGTTTGAATTTCTATTTTTACATTTTTAGGAAGAATATCTTTTCCCTTATCCCTTATCTCTAATCCCTTCTGTGAAGCGCCACACGAAAGCATTAGCAAAACCGAGAATAAAACTGTATTTTTGAACACCAAATTTGAAATCATACCATTGAAATTAGAATATTTTATAGCGAAACGACTCATTACTGCTAAAGACCATAAAAGTAGTATTTCTGCGCCAATAATAAAAATTGCCATCACGGCGATAGCGCTTGGAATGATTATGATGATAGTTTCTA
This sequence comes from Bacteroidota bacterium, assembly GCA_039804545.1. GTDB lineage: Bacteria > Bacteroidota > Bacteroidia > Flavobacteriales > Flavobacteriaceae > Flavobacterium. Next base: position 9,508 of record JBDLVY010000129.1, read on the forward strand.
TCGCTACGGGTATAGGTCTCCAACAAAAAATACGCCAAAAAGTTTCTGCTTTTAATGGTCATATTATCATTTCGGGTTACAACGACAACAATTCAGATGTGAGTACCAAACCCATTTCCATCAACCAAAGCTTTTATCCCAAGTTTAAAAATGTAGATGGAATCACTCATGTGCAAGCAGTCGCCAGTAAAGCCGGAATCATAAGAACCGAAACTGCTTTCGAAGGGATTATCTTCAAAGGCGTTGGTAAAGATTACGAAACCACTAACCTGGAAGAATATTTAATAGAAGGTCGTTTGCCTAACTTCAAAACCAATCTCAACGAAGAAGTCTTGATTTCACAATACCTCGCCAATAGATTAGGGTTAAAACTCAATGACAAGTTTGTGACCTATTTTATGAAAGAGAATAGTGAAGGCTATAACTTGCGTAATTTTAATATTGTCGGAATTTACAATTCCGGTTTTCAAGAATTCGATGCGAGTTATGTAATCGGCGATATCCGTCATGTACAGAGAATCAACAAATGGAAACCCAATCAAATTGGTTCTTTCGAAGTATTCCTTGATGATTTTACCCAAATCGAAGAAAAAGGACAGCAAGTCTACACAGAAACATCTTCTACGCTCGACACCCAAACCATAGTCGAAAAATTCTATTACATCTTCGAATGGCTCAAATTGTTTGATTTTAATATCATTGTCATTCTTATCGTAATGATAGTTGTTTCTACGATCAATATGGTTGTGGCATTATTAGTTTTAATTTTAGAACGAACTCAAATGATTGGCATTCTAAAATCAATCGGCGCTAACAATTGGACAGTTCGAAAAATATTCC
>JBDLVY010000130.1:0-8397 GCA_039804545.1 Bacteroidota bacterium
TGTCAATGGTTTTGTATTTATATGCCATAACCAAAACTGTAGTGGGTTGAGGATTTTCGGCATAAGATTCTAATTGGTCTATAGTTTTAGCCAAATCTTGAGCTTCTTTTACAATTACCACTTGTCGTTCTGCCATCATTGGATAACGTTTGGCATTAGCTACGATATCTTCTATGGTTGTATCGCGACCGTAAAGTACTATTTGGTTAAAGCCTTTCTCATCTTCTGTCAAGAGATTTTGCTCTAAATATTCGGTAATTCGGTCAATGTAATAGGGTTCTTCTCCCGACAAAAAATAGATAGGTTTTATTTTTCCGGCTTTTATGTCGTTGATGATTTTTACAACCTCATCCATTTTTATGGCATTTTGAATTTTAATTTTTGAATTTTAAATTACATTTGCTTTATGCAAAAACTGAATTTTCCTTCCTATTCGTTTCGCTTCAAAAATAGTGAAAATAAAGTGTCTATTTTTGATGACATCAGGAAAAAATTTATCATTCTCACACCCGAAGAATGGGTTCGTCAACACACGGTTCAGTTTTTATTACAAGAAAAAAAATATCCAAAATCCTACCTCAACGTTGAAAAATTAATCAAGATTAACGATATCAACAAACGCTACGATATAGTTGTTTTTCAACCCAATGGAGAAATATTTTTACTGATTGAATGCAAAGCACCGGAAGTCAATATTTCCCAAAATACCTTTGACCAAATCGCCCGTTACAATCTCAAACTTAATGCTAAATACTTGATGGTGACCAATGGGTTAAATCATTATTTTTGTCAAATGGACTTTGAAGAAGAACAATATGTTTTTTTGAAAGAGCTTCCAGAATGCAATCAATTTTTTTAAGTGAATCCTTTTATGACTTTAAAACCAAACCGAATTGTTGTGTCTTTTTTTCTTTTTATTCTAATAGTTTCCTGTAAAAATGAAACTAAAAAAAAGGATTTTAAATCTGTCAAAAATGACACTATTTACTCGGAAGCAACGGAAGATACCACAACATCAGGAACAAAAGAAACCCTGTTACAAAAAGTAGACTACGCTATTTGGTCTATGGGAAATCTTGAGGAATATTTTATAGACAAATTGTCAAAAGCTACCAGCAAAACCCAAGGCAACGAAATTTACGAGGAATACCTTGAAAATATGGGAAATCGCATTGAAAATTTTAACGAACTAGAAGCAGATTTTTTATCGGTTTACACCAACTACTACGAACACGAAAAAGACCAATATGTATTTCCAGACTCTTTACAACAACATGTGGACTTGTTTAAAAACACCGAATTGGAATTTTGGGAAATTGGAGAGGGTTTTGTTGAAATTCGATATAAGCCCTACCATTATTACACTATTTTTAAAGGAAAAGTGACGGAAGATTATGAATACTTTATAGAAAATGAAGCCAAAGAAAACAACGTGCTTTACAGTGCAGATGCCGGAATATTAATCAGTCCTAAAGAACTAGGCGACCGTGTGCTGACTTGGGAAAAATTTATTGCTCAATTTCCGAAAAGTCCGTTATTAGACAGTGCCACTATATTGTATCAGGAGTATTGTTATGATTACTTAATGGGTCAGGAAAATACCAGAACTATAGATTATTCCGAGGGAAATTTGGAACCTGAAAACAAATCGGAATTCAAACGCTTTATGAGTAAAAATCCTAAGTCGCCTACCACCAAAATCATCAAAGCTTTTTTAGTACAAGTAGAAGCCAATCCAGATTATGAAGAACTCGACAAATGGGTAAAGAAAGAACTAAACATCAAACCAGTCATCATTCCGAATGAACCCTAATATCAAAACATCTTGAAAAAAATAGCCGTAGTCATACTCAATTGGAATGGAGCCAAATTGCTGGAGCAGTTTTTACCCACTGTGGTTGCCTATTCTGAAGAATCCAAAATATATGTTGCCGATAATGCTTCGACAGACAACTCTATTGAAGTAATTAAGACCCAATTCCCACAAGTAACTATCATTCAAAACGAGGGTAATTTTGGTTTTGCAAATGGTTACAATGTGGCCTTACAACAAGTGGAAGAAGACTATTACGCCTTAGTCAATTCGGATGTTGAAGTCACCAAAAATTGGCTTGCTCCTATTTTGACAATCTTCAACAATGAACCTAACATTGGCATCATTCAACCGAAAATTTTAGATTATAAAAACAAGGCTTACTTTGAATATGCCGGAGCTGCCGGTGGTTTTATAGACCGATTTGGATATCCTTATTGTCGTGGGCGAATTTTTGAAACTATAGAAAAGGACAACAGTCAATATGACGATGAAATAGAAATCTTTTGGGCCAGCGGTGCCTGTTTGTTTATCCGCAAAGAAATCTACAGAACATTAAACGGTTTTGACGGTGATTTTTTTGCGCACCAGGAAGAAATTGATTTGTGTTGGCGCGCTTTTAATTTGGGCTTTAAAGCCAAATATACGCCGAAGTCTGTAGTGTATCATGTTGGTGGCGCGACTTTAAACGAAAGCAATCCGAGAAAAACCTTTTTAAACTTTAGAAACTCGTTGTTGATGCTGACCAAAAATTTACCCGAAGGTAAACTGTTTCTCATCATTTTCATTCGTCTCTGTTTAGATGGTTTAGCCGGAATTCAATTTATTTTTAAAGGAAAATTGACACATTGTTGGGCCATCATCAAAGCGCATTTTGAGTTTTACCATTTGATAAACAGAAACTTAAAAAAGAGAAGTGCTACAAATTCAGAAAACTATTACCATTCTAAAAGTATAGTGTATCGTTATTTTATCAAGAACGGCACCGTTTTTGAGAAATGATTTTAACATGAGTTTATTATTTCTTAAAACTCATCACATCCAAATTAATCGTATTTTTGTTAAAATTTTAATCAAACATTTATGAGAAAAGTAATTTTTGCCCTTTCGTTAGTTGCTTTAACGTTGACTTCCTGCGGAACTAAGAAAAAAATTGCTGCACTAGAAGCACAAAACAAAGAATGTCAAGACTTATTAAATTCTACTACTGTCAAATTGAATTTGTGTTTATCAGAAAAAGAGGCGCTTTCTAAACAAAATGATTACTTGAAGCAAAATAACTCCGACTTGATCAACAATCAAAAAGAATTGACCATGTTGACTTCAAAAGGCGCTCAAAATCTTGAGAAATCCTTAGAAAGTTTGAGAGAAAAAGATTTGAAAATCACCCGTTTGCAAGATGCCTTAACCCGCAAAGACAGTGTAACTTTGGCTTTGGTTACCAGTTTGAAAAGCTCTGTAGGCATTTCCGATCCTGATATTGAAGTTAATGTAGATAAAGGTGTCGTGTTTATTTCTATAGCCGATAAATTATTATTCAAAAGCGGAAGCTATGTCGTAAGTGATAAGGCTAAAGAAGTTTTAGCCAAAGTAGCTAAAGTAATTAATGACAAACCAACGTTTGAATGTATGGTAGAAGGCCATACCGATAATGTTCCGTTTACCGGAAACGCTATTTTAGTTGACAACTGGGATTTGAGTGTAAAACGTTCAACTGCTATCGTTAGAGTTTTGACTAAAGATTTAAAAGTTAACCCCAAACAATTAATCGCTGCCGGAAGAGGTGAATATATTCCTTTGGTAGAAAACAATACTTCAGAAAATCGTTCCATCAACAGAAGAACCCGTATCGTAATTTTACCTAAAATTGACGAGTTCTATGATATGATTGAAAAAGAAATGAAAAACCAGAAAAAATAGTGTTCAGCATTTAGTGAACAGTGTTCAAATAAAAAAACGTCTCGAGAAATTGAGACGTTTTTTTTATTTACAAGAAATACTGCAAACTAAATACTGAACACTGAATACTAGAAGATATCCGGATCACCTTTTCCTTCTCTGAGCACGACAGGTTCATAACCCGATAAATCAATTATTGTGGAACCTACGTTATCTCCGTAACCACCATCGATAACCAAATCTACCCTATTCTGCCATTTCTCAAAAATCAATTCCGGATCAGTGGAATATTCTAATACTTCGTCTTCATCATGTATGGATGTGGAAACGATTGGGTTGCCCAACATTCGAACAATTTCTAAAGCGATATTATTATCTGGAACACGAATACCAACGGTTTTCTTTTTGCGGAATTCTTTTGGCAAATCATTATTCCCCGGAAGGATGAAGGTATAAGGTCCGGGAAGCGCTCTCTTAAGGATTTTAAAGGTAGAAGTGTCGATTTGGCGAACATAATCAGACAAATTGCTTAAACCACTGCACACAAAAGAAAAATTGGCTTTGTCTAATTTGATGCCTTTGATTCGGGCAATACGCTCCAAAGCTTTGCTATTGGTAATGTCACAACCCAAACCATAAACCGTATCCGTAGGGTATATTACTAAACCGCCATTGCGCAAAACCTCAACCACTTTTTTAATAGCGGCTTCGCTAGGTTTGTCTTCGTATATTTTGAGGAATTCGGCCATAATTTTGATTGTTAGACTACTTAGATTGTAAGACCTCTAGATAATATTGCGAGTTGGGTGTTACCCAATAACGTCAAGCTTTGCAAACCGCAACAACAATTTCTTGATGCCGCCTACTTCAAATTTGATTTCAGCTTTTCTATCGGCGCCAATGCCTTCAAGGTTTACAATTTGTCCTTTACCGAAGCGTTCGTGCATTACTACATTACCTACGGCTAATTTGCTGTCAAATAAGTTGGCATTACCCGGCGCTTGACTCGATACAGGTTTCAATTTACGAATATTTACGGAAGAAGAAGGTTCTTCACCGTAAGTTTTTGGTGGAGTAGTGGCTATGGGTTTGGCCAATCGCAATTTCGTCTTATCAATATCGCCAAAAATATCCAAATCAATGGTTGGTTTGTATTGATAACCACCTCGGTCCATTGGATTGATGTATTCTAAATATTGATCATCGATTTCTTCAATAAAACGGGAAGGTTCAGCATCGGTTAATTTGCCCCAACGGTAACGCGATTGGGCATAAGTCAGATACGCTTGATGCTCGGCACGGGTTAAGGCTACATAAAACAAACGGCGTTCTTCTTCGAGTTCGCTTCGCGTATTCATACTCATGGCACTTGGGAACAAATCTTCTTCCATTCCCACAACAAATACATAAGGAAATTCTAAACCTTTCGCCAAGTGAATCGTCATCAAAGCTACTCTGTCATCATCGCCGGTATCATTGTCTAAATCGGTGGCCAAAGCAACATCTTCTAAAAATTCTGACAACGCACCACGCGCACCGTCAATTTCTCTTTGACCTTCTATAAAGTCTTTGATACCACCCATTAAAGTTTCTATATTCTCGATGCGAGCAATTCCTTCCGGAGTAGCATCTTTTTTGAGTTCCTGAATCAAACCGGTTTTCTTGGCCACATGCTCGGTCAAAACAAAAGCATCTTGCTGCTCATTAATCACCTGAAAACTTTTAATCATCGTGACAAAGTCTTCAATTTTTTGTTTGGTACCCGAATTGAGTTTCAAATCAATCTTATCAATATGCTCCATGACTTCAAAAATGGAACGCTTGTAATGATTGGCAGCAACAGTCAATTTCTCCACAGTCGTATCTCCAATTCCTCTCGCGGGATAATTGATAACACGCACTAAAGCTTCTTCATCTTTCGGGTTGATGACTAATCTCAAATAACACAACACGTCTTTGATTTCTTTTCTTTGGTAGAAAGACAAACCACCGTAAATTCGGTACGGAATATCGCGTTTGCGCAAAGCGTCTTCCATCGCACGAGATTGCGCATTGGTTCGGTACAAAATGGCAAACTGTCCGTTCATCATTTGGTTGCGCATTTTTTGTTCGAAGATTTCTCCGGCTACAAAACGGCCTTCTTCTCCATCGGTAATGCTTCTATGGACTTTTATTTTGGGACCAAAGTCATTCGCTGTCCAAACGATTTTATCCAACTTTGTTTTGTTCTTATCGATAATAGAATTGGCCGCTTCAACGATGTTCTTGGTCGAACGATAATTCTGTTCCAAACGATAGGTTTGCACATTTTCGTAATCCTTTTGGAAGTTGAGAATGTTATTGATATTGGCACCACGAAAGGCATAAATACTCTGGGCATCATCACCTACGACACAAATATTTTGGAATCTATCTGATAAAGCACGAACAATCAAATATTGAGAGTGATTAGTATCTTGGTACTCATCCACCAAAATGTATCTGAATCTATCTTGGTATTTCGCCAACACATCCGGAAAGCGGTTTAATAATTCATTTGTTTTTAGCAATAAATCATCAAAATCCATGGCGCCGCTTTTGAAACAACGTTCAACATAATTTTGATAAATCTCACCCATACGAGGTTTTTTACTCATCGCATCGGCTTCCATCAATTCGGGATTGTTGAAATAGGCTTTAACGGTAATTAGTGAGTTTTTATAAGATGAGATTCGGCTGTAAACTTGTTTGGGTTTGTAGATGTCTTTATCCAGTTGCATTTCCTTGATAATCGCCGAAATCAATCGAACGCTATCTTGCGTATCGTAAATCGTAAAGTTTGACGGATAACCCAATTTCTCTGCTTCTATCCTCAAAATTTTGGCAAACACAGAATGGAAAGTTCCCATCCAAAGGTTTTTGGCTTCATTGGTTCCCACAATATCCGAAATACGCTTTTTCATTTCGCGCGCGGCTTTGTTGGTAAACGTTAGTGCTAAAATATTAAACGCATCGACACCCAAACTCATCAAATACGAAATACGAACGGTCAACACACGTGTTTTTCCCGAACCGGCACCGGCAATGATAATCATTGGACCGTCCTTTTGGAAAACGGGCGCTTGTTGGGCTTCATTGAGTTGGGAAATGTATTGTTGCATTTTAAAGGACTAAGTGACTAAGGTTCTGAGGATCTAAGGTTATAAATCGTAACGGACAAATTTAGCATTACTAAACTTGAATTGCAATACAGATTAAAGGGTATTTCTTTATATTTGTCAACAATTTTTAGTCGATTATACCATGAGTACCGATAAAATCCTTGAGTTAGCTTTTTACACCTTACCGGCTTTGATTACGGGCGGTGTAGCCTATTATTTGTTTGACAGTTATTTCAAAGACCAGCAACATACGCGCCGTTGGATCTCGCAAAAAGAAAATCAGAAACACGCTTTGCCTTTGCGATTGCAGGCTTATGAACGCATGGCTTTATTTTTGGAACGCATCAATCCTGCGAAGTTGTTGATTAGAGTCGCGCCTTTGAATGAAGATAAAGTGGCTTATCAAAATTTATTGATTCACCATATCGAACAAGAATACGAACACAATTTGACCCAACAAATTTACATTACCGATGAATGTTGGACGATGGTAATGACCGCTAAAAACACCATTATTCAAAACATTAGAAAAACTACGGCAGATACTACAATTACTGATGCGGATAGATTAAGAGAAAAAATACTGAGTAACTTGCTTCAAGATGAAGTCGCAACTAATGTAGCGCTGGCATTTTTGAAAAGTGAGGTCAGTGAAGTTTTAGGATAACAAAAAAGCCTTCTAGTTGTAGAAGGCTTTTTTTATGTTTTATTATTTTTTGAATTAATTATCTCGGATAACATGCGCTACACCAGATAGAGTATGCAAACCGTTACTATCCGTAAAAGTACCACTGAAAGTCATATCAATGTATTGGCCAATAGCGCCAACCTGATTTAGATTGAATTGAATAGTATTGGGGGTTGTTGAGGCTACATAACCTACTCCGCTGCCTTCTATAGAAAATTGAGCAGTCGTATAAACTCCCGGAACATTGGTGTCACCCCAAATATACAAACCACCTGTAGCATTGTAAGCATTGAGGTATAAACTATTCTGATTAATGGTTCCTTGGGTTGTTGTACCGCCACTTACTTGCTGAATTAAAAATACAGGCGCGCCACCATCAACCTGGTAAGAAATAAATTCATCCACTGCAGTACAAGCCTGAAGATTTCCAATATTAGTAATTGGAGCAGTAAAATTATAAGTTATCGAATCTGTCGTTTGAAGGTTTTCTAAATCATATCCTTTTAAAGTAAATTGTGTATTACTTGGACAATAGATTTCATTAAAACTAAAAGCTCCATTGGTAACAGGAGAAACCGAATTACCTCCGGCTCTACTTAATATTACATAGCCATTAGTCACATTGGTATTATCACATTTGACTAAATTGCCAACCACTGTTGAGCTCAAATTAGTTGAAGTATTGTTAACGACAATATTGGGTAAAGTTGAATTGGCAGTAAATGGACCAATAGAGGTAGTGAAAATAATATTATTACTATTACAGCTATAATAATCCGGATAAACATTTAACACTAAGGTTTGATTGGCCGGAATTAATCCTGATACTTGACCATTAATATCAGTGTAACCCATTA
>JBDLVY010000131.1:0-7696 GCA_039804545.1 Bacteroidota bacterium
GAAAGAAAAATTCATCAGAGTTCACAAATCCTATATCATTAATATTGATAAAGTGGAACGTTTCAATAGTAAGTTTGCCGAAATTGGTGTTACAAAAATTCCTTTAAGCCGTAACAAAAAAGAGGATTTAATTAAAGCTTTAGCCATCGCTTAAATTTAATTAATAAAAATCGACATTCACAGTAACTTTAATAGTTCTGTATTGCGATACCACATCAAAACTATTCAGTACTTTCTGGATAGTTTTTTTTGTGACTTGTAATGACGTATCGGCAGGGATTTTAACCATAATAGTGCGAATGTATTCATTTCTAATGCGGCTAATAGCCGGTTCTTCCGGACCAAGGACAGGAATCGATAAGTTTTGTTGCAACACTTGGTACAACCACATCGAGCCTTCTTTGAGTTTGTCATAATCGCGATGCTTTAAGGTAAGCCGTATCAAACGATAAAATGGCGGATAGTAATAGATTTTCCTTTCGTACAATTGTTCCTTATACATGCCTTCAAAGTCGTTGTTGGTTACTTGCTGAATTACATTGTGTAAAGGGTTGTATGTTTGAATAATCACTTTTCCTCTTTTTTCACTTCTGCCCGATCGCCCCGAAACTTGTGTCATCATTTGATAACTTCTTTCAAAGGCACGAAAATCAGGATGGTACAACATGTTGTCGGCATTCATGATGCCCACCAAAGACACATTGTCAAAATCCAATCCTTTAGCAAGCATTTGGGTTCCCACTAAAATATCAATTTCTCTGTTTTTGAATCCGTCAATGATTTTTTCAAAACTGTATTTGCCTCGAGTCGTGTCTTGGTCCATGCGTTTGATATTCTTATTCGGAAATAATTCAGCTAATTCCAATTCAATTTGCTCGGTACCAAAACCTTTAGTTTCTATATCAACACTCGAACAAACATGACAATTCGAAGGTTTGGCCATATTGTAACCACAATAATGACATCGTAATTGGTTTTTGTATTTATGATAAGTCAAACTCACATCGCATTGTGGACATTGCGGAACGTGACCACAAGTCATGCATTCTAAAACCGGAGAAAAACCACGGCGATTTTGAAATAAAATCACTTGCTCATTATTGGCAAAAGCTTCCGTGATTTGTTCGATTAAGGTCAGGCTAAAATGCCCTTTCATCTTTTTACGGAAATAGCTGTCTTTCAAATCGACCAATTCAATTTCGGGCATTTGCACTTTGCCGAAACGTTCTTTTAAACTCACCAAACCAAATTTACCCGAAGTTGCATTGTAATACGTTTCTATACTTGGTGTAGCCGAACCTAATAAAACCTTGGATTGATGTGCGTTCGCCAAAACTATAGCCGAGTCACGAGCATGATATCGCGGTGCTGGATCTTGTTGCTTGAAAGTCGATTCGTGTTCTTCGTCAACTATGATTAATCCCAGATTGGAGAAAGGTAAAAACAAAGCCGACCTTGCTCCTATCACCACTTGTGCTTTTTCAGAAGAATTTAAAACCTGGTTCCACACTTCTACTCTTTCGTTGTTGCTGTATTTCGAGTGGAAAACGGCGACTTTGTTGCCAAAATGCTTCGTCAAACGACTCACCAATTGAGTAGTTAAAGCGATTTCAGGCAACAGGTACAAAACTTGTTTTCCTGCCGCTATATAATTTTCTATGAGTTTGGTGTAAATTTCAGTCTTTCCACTAGAAGTTACACCGTGTAACAAACAAACATCTTTTTCAAGAAAAACATTTTCAATTTCATTAAAAGCTTTTTGTTGTGCTTCGCTCAAGGATAATTGGCTTTCTTGTTTGTTTTTATCAAAATTAACCCTGTCTTCCTGAATGTAATATTCTTCAAAAACACCCTTATCGACCAAAGCTTTTATAATTGCTGTTGAAGTTTGTGCTGTTTCGGTTAATTGCTTGACGGAAATTGGCTTTTGCTCTTTTGCTTGCAATTGAAAATACTGTAGTACTAAATTTTTTCTTTTATCAGATTTTAAGCTATCTAAAAGAGCAATCAAGTTTTCTTCTGCCGAATAATTTTGGTGCATACGAATGTAGCGGATGAGTTTAGGCTTGTATTCTTCTTGGATTTCCTCTTCTAAAGAGATGATATTTTTGTTAATCAACCTTTGTATTACTGGTAAAACTGTTTTCTTATTGAGGATATCAATGATGTTTTGAACCTTCAACGAACTTTGGTGCTGTAAAGCTTCGTAAATCAAAAATTCATCATCAGACAATTCGGTTTCGCTGATAACCGTTTCTTTGCGTTGGGAAATAATGGTCTCACTTTCGAGCAATAAAGCCGAAGGCAAAGCGCCTCGATACACATCGCCAATATTACACATATAATAAGAAGCAATCCAAAACCAAAGGTTGATTTGAAATTCGTTTACAATGGGTTTTTCATCCAGAATTTGGTGTATTTCTTTGGCTTCGTATAGCGTTGGTGCATTTTGGTGTAAGTCGATTACGACTGCCGTATAGATTTTGTTTTTACCAAACGGAACGGCGATTCTCATTCCTTTTTTGATAAAATCATATTCGGCCTCCGAAACCTTGTAAGTAAAGGTTTTAGGAAGAGAAAGCGGAATGATAACTTCAATAAAAAAAGACATTGCAAATGGTTTAAAAAAAAGCGGACAGTTTGAATTCTAACCCTGATGGCAGCGGCATCTCGTCTTTTGGGACGAGATAGAGCGGACAGCAGGAATTACATTTAAAAGATGCCTACTGATTGGTTTCTAATTCTTCTTCTTTTTGGCGTTTAATTTTATTAATTGAGGCATTTAAATCGAAACCTAAAAGCAAAATCATACAGTTAATCCAAATGTAAAACATCACTACTAAAAGCGTTCCTATTGATCCGTAAAGTTCATTGTATTTAGAGAATTTAACCACCCAAATTCCGAAAGAATAAGAGGAAAGAATTATCAAAATAGTCGTAAAAACAGAACCGATGGTTATAAACGAACGTCTAGAATCGCGTTTGATACCAAATTTAAACAACAGCGAAGTAGACAACAAAATCATGAGAATCACAAAAGCATAACGTCCCATTTCTATGAGCGGAATATTGTCTGAAAGTACGTCTTGTATTTTAGTCTTTTGTATAAAAACTTCAAAAATAACGATAGCGGCTACGGTGATAATGAGCAATAATGACAATAAAATGGAAAGCGCTAAAGACACTAAGTATTGGCGGAAAAACTTACGTTTGAGTGAAAAATCGATATGATGTGAGTTTTCAAAACCACCAAGAATAGCATTAACCCCATTGGTCATCAAGAGAATGGCCATGAAAAATCCGGTAGAAATTAAGCCTGAGTTACTGTTGTGCAAAATATCATTAATAATTTTATAGATAGCGTCGTAAGTTGTTGGTGGTACACTTTGTTGGACAAACCCCAAAAAATCTTCTTGAAAACCTTCAATCGGGATGTATGGAATAAGGTTAAGGATAAAAAGAGCAAACGGAAAAAGTGACATAAAAAAACTCCACGCAATGGCTGCGGCTCGGTATGAAATGGCGCCTTCAACTATTCCGATAAAATAATGCTCAATCAAATCATAAAAAGACAAACCATGCAACCAAGGCAAGGGAATTTTTTGCAAAATCAAAACAAGTGTTCTGACTACAGGGATTTTTTTGAGTTTGGCTTCTATTTCAACACTCATCTTAAAAGGCTTTTAGGCTTAAATCCATGTTGTAAACCGAATGGGTCAAAGCACCGGAAGAAATATAATCAACGCCGCATTCCGCATATTGGCGTATAGTCGTTTCATTGATATTTCCGGAAGATTCAGTTAAGCATTTGTCACCAATAAGCAACACTGCTTTCTCGGTATCTTCAAAGTTGAAATTATCAATCAAGATTCGGTAAACGCCTTCATTTTGAAGGATTTCTTCTATTTCGGCTAAATTTCTGGCTTCCACAATAATCTTTAAGTCGAGATTATGGCGTTTTAAATACTCCTTAGTTTTAGTAATAGCATTGGTAATTCCACCTGCAAAATCATTGTGGTTGTCTTTGAGCATAATCATATCGTACAATGCAAAACGATGGTTTTCACCTCCACCAATTTTTACTGCCCATTTTTCACAAGCTCTGAAACCCGGAGTTGTTTTTCGGGTGTCTAGGATTTTGGTTTTTGTGCCTTGTAAAAGTTGGACATATTTATTGGTCTTTGTGGCAATAGCCGACATTCTTTGCATAGAATTGAGTACTAAACGTTCTGCTTTTAAAATAGACTGCGAACTGCCGGCAACATGAAATACAACATCACCATGTTTGACCGCTGTTCCATCTTCAATAAACACTTCGACACGTAAAGTTGGATCAACATTTTCAAAAACCATTTTTGCAAATGATACTCCGGCAATAATTCCGGTGTCTTTGACTAAAAGTTTGGCTTTACCATTAGCTTCATTGGGAATGCAAGCGAGTGAACTGTAATCACCCGGACCAATATCCTCACGAATACCGTTTTGAATAATTATATCAAGCTCTGTTTGAAACTGTTTCTCTGAAATCATTGGGCAAGTATTGTTTGGCTAAGGTAATATTTAATTTGAAGATAAGGAAATTTGAAGATTTGAAGATTAAAAACATTTTCAAATTAACACATCTTCAAATTTTAAAATCATTTGTTACCTTTGCGCAACAACAACGCAACCCATGTACAAACTACTTATTCGTCCAATTCTTTTTTGGTTTGACCCGGAAGAAGTGCATTATTTCACGTTCTCTTTGGTTAAATTTATTTCCAAAATTCCATTTGTTCCTAATCTTTTAAAATCGATTTATGAAGTTGAAGACCATCGCCTTGAGCGTGATGTTTTTGGATTAAAATTTAAAAATCCCGTCGGATTAGCAGCAGGTTTTGACAAAGATGCCAAGCTTTACAATGAGTTATCAGACTTTGGTTTCGGGTTTATCGAAATTGGCACTTTGACCCCAAAACCCCAAGATGGCAATCCTAAAAAACGTTTGTTTCGTTTAAAAGAGGATTCCGCTATTATTAACCGAATGGGCTTTAACAATGGCGGTGTTGCTGCAGCGGTTTTAAGACTACAAAAAAACAAAGGCGTTTTAATTGGTGGAAATATTGGAAAAAACAAAGTCACTCCGAACGAAAATGCTACTTCTGATTATCTAATTTGCTTTGATGCCTTGTTTAATCATGTAGATTATTTTGTGGTGAATGTGAGTTCGCCCAACACGCCAAATCTAAGAGAACTTCAAGAGAAAAAACCTTTGACGGAACTTTTAAACACTTTGCAATCGCATAATTTATTGCATAAAAGCCCAAAACCAATTCTGTTAAAAATCGCACCCGATTTAACTGACGAGCAATTATTAGACATCATTGATATCGTAAACGATTCTAAAATTGCCGGAGTAATTGCGACCAATACCACCATTTCTCGTGAAGGTTTACAATCGGAAAACAAAGTGGAAACCGGTGGATTATCAGGGAAACCATTGACCAATCGTTCTACTGAGGTGATTCGTTTTCTTTCTGACAAAAGCAACAAAGCCTTTCCAATCATTGGGGTTGGTGGCATTCATTCGGCTGAAGATGCTTTGGAAAAATTGGAAGCAGGTGCAAGTTTGGTTCAATTGTACACCGGATTTATTTATGAAGGGCCAAATTTGATTAAGGAAATCAACCAAGCAATTCTGAAAAAATCTTCCTAACTTAGCGAAAGCAAACCAAACCTCTTGAAACCAATCAAAATTATAGAATGTCCACGCGATGCTATGCAAGGCATTAAAACCTTTATTCCGACCGAGAAGAAAGTGGATTATATTCAGGCTTTACTTCGCGTAGGGTTTGACACGATTGATTTTGGTAGTTTTGTTTCGCCCAAAGCCATTCCGCAAATGCAAGACACAGCGGAAGTTTTAGCCCGATTGGATTTATCCCAAACCCAAAGCAAACTTTTGGCTATCATTGCCAATACCCAAGGAGCACAATTGGCTTCTGTTCACAATGAAATTCAATATTTAGGCTTCCCGTTTTCGATTTCAGAGAACTTTCAAATGCGTAATACACACAAAACCATTGCCGAAAGTTTAATTACTCTTCAAGAAATTTTAGACATTGCTCACACCTCTAATAAAGAAGTGGTCGCTTATTTATCTATGGGATTTGGTAATCCTTATGGAGATCCTTGGAATGTTGAAATTGTTGGCGAATGGACCGAACGATTGGCCAATATGGGTGTAAAAATTTTGTCGCTTTCGGATACGATTGGCAGTTCAACTCCTGAAGTGATTGATTATTTGTTTTCGAATTTGATTCCGAAATATCCCAATATAGAATTTGGTGCTCATTTGCATACAACGCCTGACAAATGGCATGAAAAAGTTGATGCCGCTTTCAAAGCAGGATGTTATCGATTTGACGGTGCTATTCAAGGTTTTGGAGGTTGCCCAATGGCCAAAGATGATTTGACCGGGAATATGCCAACCGAGAAACTCCTATCCTATTTCACCGCTCAAAAGCAAAACACCAATACAAGTCCGATGAGCTTTGAAAGTGCTTATAATGAAGCTTCAAAATTGTTCAGTGCTTATCACTAAGCCTTACTTCTTTTGAAGAGTTTATAAATCTCAATCCACATCACCGACATAAATCCAACCAAAACACTAAAACCTATTAGTGTAAAATCAATCTTTTCAAACAAGAAAAATTGAGCAAAAACCGGAACAAACAATAGTAGTAACGTCATTATCAGGGTAACTCCAATAATCAGCAATACCAAATTATTTTTGTAACGAATGGTCGTGAAAATAGAATAATAAAAGGAACGATTGACTAAGGTTAAAAAGATATTGGCGGCAATTAAAGTTATAAAAATACTGGTTCGCGTTGCATTTTCTGTCAAGCCAATATGTATGCAATATTGGTACACTAAAAGCAATCCGAGCGTAATTATTAATCCTTGAATAATACTAATCGTTATTTCTTTTAAATTAAAGAAAGTCGCGGTTAATGGTCTTGGTTTTTGCAACATTATATTTTTTTCCATAGGTTCATTTTCGTAAATAATAGAGCAAGTTGGTCCCATAATAATTTCCAAAAAGATGATGTGAACCGGCGTGAAAATGTTAGGATAAATCCACCCTAAAGCCAATGGAATAAAGACAATGAGAATAATTGGTATGTGAATTGAAATGATATACTGAATGGCTTTTTTAAGGTTGAGATAAATTTTTCTACCCATAGCAATCGCATCAGTCATCTTGCTGAAATCATCATCTATTAAAATCAGATTTGCGGCTTGCTTGGCTATTTCGGTTCCTTTTTTCCCCATGGCAATTCCGATGTGTGCCGACTTCAATGCCGGACCATCGTTTACGCCATCACCGGTCATTGCGACAATTTGGTTGTTGTCTTTTAGGGCTTGAATAATTTTAAGCTTGGCTTCGGGAAACATTCTGGTAAAAATAGCGGTTTCCATCACTTTTACTTTTAAAGTGGCTTCGTCCATTGCCATTAATTCATCACCATTTAAAACTTTGTCCGCATCTTTAAAACCGACTTGTTTGGCAATCGTTGTAGTAGTGGCTGCATTATCGCCGGTAACAATTTTGACTTGAATTCCCGCATTATAAAACATCTCAAAAACCTTTTGAATATTGGCTTTTGGCGGATCATAAAAGGCAACTAATCCTTTAAAACTGAATGGAAAT
>JBDLVY010000132.1:0-5317 GCA_039804545.1 Bacteroidota bacterium
GTCATGGCGCCACACCCACAAATGGAGCACCTATGTCTTTAACCACTTACCAAAATGTTAAAGATGCGGTTCAAAACAGGGGTTTATTAGATAGAATTTCGAGAGCACAAGGTGCTTCAGGCATGATGCCTAGTGGCGGAACGCGTTTACCACAAGCTGTGATAGACCAAGTTTTTGCCTGGAGTTCACAAGGATTAAACGAATAATTATTGGCTATGAAAAAGATATTATTTTATTGTTTGTTGTTGGCAACTGTACCCAATTTTGCCCAAACTAAATTGGTAACCAAAACCGGAAAAATCACTTTCGAGGCTTCGGTTCCGGCTTTTGAAGAAGTAAAAGCCAAAAACGAATCAGTTACTTGTATCTTGAATTCGGCCAACGGAGAAATAGCCAGCTTGGCGCTCTTAAAAGGATTTCGCTTTAAAGTGGCTTTGATGGAAGAACATTTCAACGAAAATTATGTGGAAAGTGACAAGTACCCTAAAGCTACTTTTAAAGGTAAAATAGAGAATTTCGATTCGAGTAAACTCACCGCCAGCGGGAAAGATTACACCATTAAAGGCAAACTGGAACTTCACGGAAAAACCAAAGACATTACTATAATCGCCAAAATCAAAAAAACTGATAATGGCGTAGAAATCGACTCTAATTTCACCATCAACACCGATGATTTTGATATTGAAATCCCGAGTGTCGTTAGTAAGAAGTTGACTAAAAAAGTCGCTGTGAATTTAGATTTCACACTCAAATAAAAAAAATCCCCCGATCACTCAGGGGATTTTTTATATAGTTACTTTTTCAAAAGCATTGAGTCGGTCAATATGCAACTCGGTGCGATTGTCATCATGGCTTCGGGAAAACATGGGTAAAAATTTTGCCCCGAAAATCACTTCTTCAAAAGAATAAGAAGTTCTTTTCACCACGGTTGTACTAAACATATCATCAAAGACTTTGATAAAAACTAAAATTTCTCCTGAAATATTCTGATAATCCTCTACCGTAAAATTATAAAGCGGGCTGTTTTCTGTTATAGGATGCACCAAAGTCCAGCTTAAAGTTAAGGCGTTTATTTTAACCAATTCCAAATCCAAATTATAGAATTTATTGATCAACTTTCCGTTTTCTTCAATGGTCATTCCCAAAGTCATTTTAGCTTCTGCATCAGTAAGATTGGTATTCTTATAAGGTGACAATCTAATCATTAAAGCTGTTTCATTGCCAAAAGGCGCAATTATAGCATTTTGCGAGAACTTCAGAAAGGCTTTGGGCATACTGAATCTTCCGTAAAACAAACCGGTAGCAATGGCAAAACTCAGCAAGCCAAACAAGGCTTCAACTGCTGCCAAAAAACTGGTTAAAAAACCACTCGGACTAATATGTCCGTATCCCACGGTTGTATACGTTTGGATGCTAAAGAAAAAAGCTTGTCCAAATTTATCCAAAGAAGTAGTGGCATTGATGCCTTTTAAATGCTCTACTCCTATCATGTAATACAAACTGGCAAAACAAAAATTGACCACAAAGTAAAACAACACTATAATCAATATAAATTTCCAGCGCGGAATATTAACCATGGTATGGTACCAGCTGATGCTGTCAAAAAAACCAATACCGGTTTTCTTTACATTGGCATTACCGTTTTTAGTGATAAATCGACCGCCATAACTCGTTGCATTAGCGCCAAAACCAGTATTGCTATCTGCTTTAGCTTTGCCGTTTATTTTCTTTAAAAATGCCATTGATCTTATTTAATTAATCTTTTTTTCCATCACATAATCATCCATAACATAACCTTGTCCAATATCAATTACCTCTTCTTCGGTAATTTGGAAACCCATTTTTTTATAAAATTGTTGGGCCGAATTGTATTTGTTGACATTAAGAAACAAGGCTGTATTATTTTGTGCTTCTGCTTCTTTTGTAATATGGTTCAAGATAATCTTTCCAATTCCTTTCCCATGATGGTTTGATAGGATATAAAATTTGTGAATCTTGGTTTTATTAGTTTGGTTACAATCAAATTCATAAGACGCAAAACCAATCGAAACATTATTTTCTTTGGCCAAAATAAAATGATGCTGCTTTGCATTCGCTTGGGTTTGAAGCGAAGCCACGCTATACATCATATTCATCATATACTCAAGTTGCTTTTCACTTAAAATGGCTCCATAGACTTTGGGCCAAACTTCTGCCGCAATCGCTCTTATATCGGTGAAATTTACATCTGAGTTGTGTTCTATTACCATCATGG
This sequence comes from Bacteroidota bacterium, assembly GCA_039804545.1. Lineage (GTDB taxonomy): Bacteria > Bacteroidota > Bacteroidia > Flavobacteriales > Flavobacteriaceae > Flavobacterium. Next base: position 2,255 of record JBDLVY010000132.1, read on the forward strand.
CTTATTTTTTAAAAGCCGACTCATAGGTTTTTATCCAATCTTCTACTGAAATTTTTTGAACCAATTCGGCTATCAAATCATACGGAATGTCATCCATTTTTTTGAAACGCACACAACTTTTACCCATATCAAGTTTGTATTTACAACGCTTAGTATATTCGGCCACAAACCAATCGTGTAACTTTTTATCGGCATAAATACCCATATGATAAAAAGCGATAAAGTTTTTTTGTGAAGCCAAATTCATGAACGGCAGCGGATCTTTTGGACTGCAATGGTACCCATTGGGATAAATAGAATGCGGCACACAATAGCCCATCATACCATAACCCATCGTTTCTTGAAAGCCTTTCGGCAAATTATCATTGATGGCTTTTCGGAGTTTTTGAATCACTTCTTTTCGATCAGAGGGCAATTCATTTATGTAGTCATCGACAGTCAGTGCTTTAGATTGCATGGTTTTAGATTTTGTTTCTCAAAAATAGAAATTATTTTATAGATTTACGTACTGAATAGTATTACAAAGTTATGTCCAATAATCCGCTAAGAAAAGACAAAACGTGCTTAAATTGTCGCTACGTTGTTGAAAACCGATTCTGTCCCAATTGCGGTCAGGAAAATTCCGATACCCGCAAAACTTTTGTTCAGTTGTTTATTCATTTTTTTGAAGACTTAACCCATTATGAAAACTCTTTTTGGAAAACCATAAGAAACTTAATTCTTAAGCCTTCGTCGTTAACCAAAGAATACCTTTCGGGTAAGCGAATGTCTTATTTGGCTCCCATTCGTCTTTATATTTTTATCAGTTTTGTAACCTTCTTTTTGATTTCGGTTATTCCTAACAATCCCGATGACGAAATTGTTGACGTGAATCAAACCGCAGCAAAAGAGCAAGTCATTTCCGATGACACCATTAAAGCTGCCAATGACAGTCTTGAAAAAAAGAAATGGATAGCCCACATGCAAAAAAATGGTTATATCGATAAAAAAGAGGCCGAATCGCTGCAAAAAGAAGTTACCAAAAGAAAAGAAAGCGATGACGCCAATGATTATATGAATTTTGGCTACCGTTCAGTGGGACATTTAGACTCGATTCAAAAATTTGGCAAAGCCGATGAAAAACTATCGGATTTAGAATATTGGATTAACAAAAAAATCTTATTGGCCAAAGAGGGAAAAACCCAAAAAGAGATTTATGAAAAGCTAATGGAATCCTTTGCCCGAAATATCCCTAAAGCTTTATTTATTTATATGCCTTTGTTTGCCTTTGTCCTTTGGTTATTCCAAAGTAAAAAACGCTGGTACTACTTTGACCACGGTATTTTCACCTTACATTATTTTTCCTTTTTATTATTGGCTTCCTTAATTCTTGAATTGTTCAATTTCTTTATTGGAATGCTCGGTGACCATTGGATTTTAAACACCATCGTTTATATTGTTGACTCGGTGATTATTGTCTATATGCTTTACTATTTTTTTCCGGCTCACCATCGATTTTATGAACAAAGTAGGCTTAAGACCATAATCAAAGGTATCTTTATCTTTTTTATCAATATGATTATCCTAACATTTATATTGATTGGACTTTTCTTCTTTTCATTTATTAATATCCATTAACCATGATCAAAAAAATAATTACGCTATCACTGCTAACGATGGTTTTTACAAGTTGTAATGCTCAAAAATCAAAGAGCAAAAAGTACGATAGCACGAATTACATCAACACCATTTCGACAGAAAGTTTGCGAACCAATCTGACTTACATTGCTTCTGACGAAACTGAAGGTAGAGAAACCGGTAGTGCTGGGCAAAAAAAGGCGGGACAATACATGATTGATTTTTACAAAAACAATGGTGTATCTTTTCCAAAAGGAGCCAAAGATTACTACCAACCCATTCCGGCTGCTTTTTTAAATGCCAAATACAATGAAAACCTTCCCGATTCAGAGAACATTTGGGCTTATATTGAAGGCTCGGAAAAACCTAATGAAGTTGTAGTAATTTCGGCGCATTATGACCATGTTGGCAAAAAAAGAGGAGAGATTTATAATGGCGCCGATGATGACGGTTCGGGTACTGTGGCTTTAATGGAAATGGCTGTAGCTTTTCAAAAGGCCAAAAATGAAGGTCACGGACCAAAGCGTTCCATTTTAATCCTACACGTAACCGGTGAAGAACACGGTTTACACGGTTCGCGCTACTATTCTGAAAACCCATTATTTCCATTAAAAAATACCGTAGCCGATGTCAATATTGATATGATTGGTCGTCGAGATGATTTTCACAAAGACAGTAATAACTATGTGTATGTAATTGGTTCCGATTATTTGTCTTCTGACCTGTACAACATTTGCGAAAGCGTAAACAAAGAATACATCAATCTTACTATTGATTACAAATACAACGACAAAAATGACCCCAATCGGTTTTATTATCGTTCCGACCATTACAACTTTGCCAAAAACGGCATTCCATCGGTATTCTTATTTAACGGCACGCATGCCGATTACCACAAAGCCACTGATGAAGTCAGCAAAATAGAGTTTGATGCGCTGACTAAACGAACGCAATATGCCTTTGCTATTGCTTGGGAGATTGCAAACAGAGATAAAAAATTAAAAGTGGATAAGAAAGATGATTAATCCAATGACTTATACCAACAAAAAAAGCCTCCATTATCTGGAGGCTTTATAATTTTGGGTGAAAGACGGGTCTCGAACCCGCGACCTTCGGAACCACAATCCGACGCTCTAACCAACTGAGCTACAATCACCATTTGTGGTTGCAAACAACCTAAGTTGCTTTTGCGAGTGCAAATATAGTGCAAAACTTAACTTTTGCAAAGGTTTTTTAGATTTTTTAAATCAAATCTCCTAAGCTCTTGACAGCCACGTATCTCTCGGTTGTAAAACCTTCTGCATAATCCACACCAACCAATCGACCAAAGTCTTGGGTACGGTAATGAATACTTTCTAAAAAGTTTTTGGTGGCGATGGGTGTCATCGGCTCATTAGAATTTTCAGAATAAAACTGAGAGGCATAAGCCAAAATAGATTGTGTCTT
>JBDLVY010000133.1:0-6116 GCA_039804545.1 Bacteroidota bacterium
ACTGTACAAACCATTTCAAAACAAGAAAACTTAGACCAATTTGCTGCTGATTACTTTGATTACATTGTAATCGATGAAACCCACAGAGCTGGAGCTGAATCCTATCAGAGAATTTTAAACTATTTCAAACCTAAATTCCTTTTGGGAATGACAGCAACTCCTGAGCGTGGTGATAATTTCGACATATTCCAATCTTTTGATTATAATATTGCATACGAAATAAGACTACACCGCGCACTCGAAGAAGAAATGTTAAGCCCATTTCACTACTTTGGAGTAACTGATATAACGGTAGACGGTGAGATTTTAGAGGAAAAAGCCGATTTTAACTTATTAACCTCAACTGAAAGGGTTGACCGTATTATAGAAAATGCTAAATTATATGGTTGCGATTCTGGTGTGATAAGAGGACTAATATTTTGTTCAAGAGTAGAGGAATGTATCCAACTATCAAATGAATTCAACCAAAGAGGTTTTAAAACAGTGTCACTCACAGGAGATAGTTCTGAAGAAGAAAGAACTAATGCCATAAACAGACTAGAATCAGATTCTATTACAGAAAAATTAGATTACATCTTTACCCGAGATATTTTCAACGAAGGAATTGATATACCAAGTGTCAACCAAATCATAATGTTACGCCCCACACAATCGGCAATCGTATTTGTACAACAACTTGGGAGAGGTCTGCGAAAAACAAACAGTAAAGAATACTTAACTGTCATTGATTTCATAGGCAACTACACAAACTCTTTCCTTGTTCCCGTTGCATTATATGGTGATACTACATACAACAAAGACAATCTTAGAAAATTAATGGCTAGTGGTAGCAACATGATTCCTGGTGCATCAACCATAAACTTTGATGAAATCTCCAAGAAAAGAATTTTTGAAGCTATTGACACCGCTAATATGCAACTCAAAAAAGATTTAGTTAGTGATTATATTGTTCTAAAAGCCAAACTCGGAAGAATTCCTTTGATGATGGACTTTATTGAACACGGCTCAAGAGATCCTTTTCTTTATGCCAATTACTCAAAATCATATTTCAATTTTGTTGCTTCCGAAGAAAAAGAATTACAAGACAAACTAAGTTCGTCACAAGTAAAACTTTTAGAATTATTTTCCAACGAAATAAATAATTCAAAGAGAGTTGAAGAAAACATAATTCTACTAGAGCTATTCAAAAATGGGCAATCAACACTATCCGAAATTAAAGAACTCATAACAAAAAATTACGGATACATCCCTTCCAATGAAACAATGCTTTCAGCTATTAAAAACATAAATTTTATGTTTGTAACAGAAAATAAAAATAGAACATTAACTCCCGTGAACGAGATTTACAACATTCAAAATATATCTCTCAACGGTGATAAAGTCAGATTTGATTTAAAGTTGAAGTCAGATTTGACCAACAAAGTGTTTTTTGAATATCTCTTTGATAATGTTCAATATTCTATCCACAGCTTTTCAGAGTCATTTCTAAGAGATAAATTTATAAATGGCTTTGTTTTGTATCGTAAATATTCTAGAAAAGATGTCTTTAGAATTCTTAATTGGGAAACCAATCCTTTAGCACAGAATGTTGGTGGTTATATTATAAGTAGTGACAAAACTAATTGTCCAATCTTTGTTAATTATCATAAAGAGGAGCATATTTCTAAAAGTACTAAATATGAAGATGGCTTTTTAAACAAATTCGAATTCCAATGGATGTCAAAATCGAAAAGAAACCTAAGCAGTCCTGACATAATCACAATTCGAAAAAATGATGGACTACGAATACCTTTATTTATTAAAAAAAGTAATGACGAAGGAACTGATTTTTATTATATGGGTGATATTACACCAATTGATGAAACCTTCATTCAAACAACTTTAGATGATGATAGTGGGAAAAAAGTGTCTGTTGTAAAAGTAGTGTTCTCAATGAATCAACCTGTTGATGACAACCTCTACGATTATATTACTGAAGCCTAAGCAAGAAAAACCACCGATAGTCCTTATTTATAAACCGCACTTTACCACACCCCAAACTATCCAACCCGCCAAAAATCCGTGACAATCAGTCCCATCGGTGTCATCTGTGTGCCAAATCATCCCACACTTAACCATCCTACCTCAACCTCTTAAAACTAATGTCTTTCAGTTTATTTTTAATCCCTTGAGAAGGTTTGTACACTATTTTACTGCCTTTGATATTGGCTTTGCCTAAGTCCTCGAGAGTATCGGCACCGGTGCCTTGCAGTACCAATTGAAATGTGCCCAAGCTGTTTATTTTTACAATACGCCCGTCTTTTAGCGTTTCTCCTATGGCTTCGGTTAGGGCAATAATCACCCCATAACAATCGGCCTTACTAACGGTGGAACGCGAAGCCACCACTTCGGCCAAAGCCTCTAAATCTGTTTCGCCTTGGTGAACCGCACAAGGGTAATATTTAAGTTCCGGTGGGGAAGCCAAATTGTTTTGTTTGGCTACCATTTTAAATTGTACTGCCATAATTATCAGGTTATAAAGATTAATTATTGGTTTGCACAAAACAAAAATTATGCCTTTACCCGCTCTTTTTATTAATTACTGTACATCTTTTAAATTGTTTCCGTACAGCAACAAGTTTGTTTCCGTACAAGAATTATAGTATTCCCGTACGGCAATTAAAAAAATGTTTGGTATCAATTTATTTTACTAGCCTTAGCAAAATCCCTCTTCCCTTTTCCCTATTATCCTACTACCCTCTCTTCAACCACCCCGTAACACTCATCCTCGCCACATTGGTCACCAACACCTCATGCTCCAATTCATTACTTCTAAAGAACACGGTCTTCCCCGCATTAGGTGAAATGGTTTGGTTACTTGGGTTTTGGTAAATCTGTAATTCGCCACCGTCTTTCGTTTCCCAATCGGGGTTTAAATAACTAATCATCGAGAACTGTCGGTTCGAATTGTCCTGAAACTGGTCTAAGTGCTTCTTATAAAAATCGCCCGCTTCATATAAAGAATAATGAAACTCATACCCCGTAATCCCGGTGTAGCAACTTTCGTTTAAATACAACACAAAAGCATCCATCTTGTCAAAGAAGGCATTTTCGTGTAGGTTGTTGTGCTTTTTATCCAACCAATAAATCACATCGCTCCGCACTTCACTATTGTGTTGCAGCTTTTGGTAGTTGCCAATACCCGCTTTTTCCAGCAAATGGTTAGCCTGCAACGCAAGGATGTTTTCTTTCAAATGTTGGCACAAACCCGCACTCAAAAAATCATCCGCTATCCCTACTTTGCTCTTAATAAAACTACTAATCAAGGTCTCAAAACTATCTTCCATCACACGCACGCACTTGATTTGACAAGTTCTCCGTCAAGGTAGTCTATTAAATCCACATAACCCCTCTTCCCTTATCCCTCTTCCCTTATCCCTCTTCCCTTTTCCCTTTTCCCTTATCCCTCTTCCCTTATCCCTTTTCCCTCCCTCTCCCTCCCTCTCCCTCCCAACCAAACAATTATTTACATAACTTTACCTCTCAAAACCAAACCTTATGAAATTAAAAAGCACCCTCCCTACTTTAATAGCCTTAGCTTTATTTCCCCTATTCAGTTTTAGCCAAATTGCCATTACCAATACGGCCGAAATTGCCAAGATAAAACAAGGCACCCTGTTCTTTGCCATGAAAGATCCTAATTTACCCAAGGCCGCAGCATATGTCGAAGCCATCAAAAAAGCCTGGACATTCTCTAAAGTAGAGTGCATCAAATACACCGAAGTAGAAAAAAACATAGCACCCAATAATAGCTTTATCACTATTGGCGGCAGCATGACCAGTGTGAGTACCATTGGCGGTAGCAATGCCGATTATTCTAACACGCATATTTGGTTAGAACTTTGGACCACCAATGGTGCATTTACCTATGACCCTAAGAAAAGAAAACACTTTAACGACAAGGACAAAATCCAAATCGCGCGCATGGAGCTCTTCACCGATTTCTCTGCCTTGGTTTCACCCAGCATTTTATTCAAAGCCGATAGCGATGCCGGAGGCCACGTGCGCAACTGGAGTCCGGGCTTTTTGAGTACTACCTTGCAATGTTTGTCGGGCTATCTCAACAAAGGCACCGAACGCAAACTTTATGACGAAATCATCAACAATGTAGAAATCAAAAAACTGGCTACCGAAACGCTATACGTACCCGATTATGTGTTGTTCAAGTTCAATAAGTTCACCGGAGACGAAAGCAAAAAGCACGAAGAGAAAGACATTTTTGAAGACTATACTTTAAAATACAAACTGTTGCCCATGAAAGAACTAAGCGATAAAATCCTCACCGACAAGACGCCTTTCTACTACATGGTGTACATCAAAAGCAGCACCGATAAGTTTGTAACGGTTTACAATGCCGCCACCAGCGAGATAATTTATTCCGTTTACACCACGACATCCTATAATCTAAAATCAAGCGATTTAAAAGATTTACAAAAAACGATAACAAAAAAATAGTCCCCACAAAACCTTATTTTTCTGTGGGGACCTAACTAAAAAACAATAGGATTTACTTATTAATGGGCACATCACATTGCAAGCGATCTGTCTTTTTTACTGGTAATCAACTTCTCAAAAACTAAGCGACTTTCAATAGCAGTAATGCTTAAAATTGGGCAACTGTAGTTGACCTTACCTCCTCCAAAATCATAACGAATTTTGGAGGAGAGACTTGATAAGGTCGGGTAATCAATTGTGGTATCTGGTTGGTTTATTTGGTAATACAAGCGCCTGGGAAAACTTAGGAATTCAAAAGGTTGTCTATTGATGATACTCCCTTGTTCTGTTCCGGTTTTACGGTATTAAATAATAACAAACATTGTCCCTCGGTTTTAAACCCGATTAACAATTGGAATCATTTCTCTCTCTTTAAACAAAACTCCTGTAATGAGAGACCATTCCTTTTTGTTTATAAGTATAAAGCTAAAAACTTATAGGTTTAAACCGAAACAAATTCGCTTAAGCACTTCATAGTTAAGCTAAAATGTCTTTTTTATAAGACGAATGGTAATTCAAAATAAGCGTGGTGTTTTAGGGTTTTTATAGACCACAAATCGCTTAGCCGATACACTCATAAAATTTGATTGGCTAAAGTGTTGTTTGCCTGAAAATATTCAATAATAGGGCTTAAATATTATTATATTTATAAAAATAGAGTTTGACCCCTATTTTTGAAGGCGTATGTTTCTATATTATTCAATATTTTTTTAATTTAGCCCCAAATTTAAAAGGGTATACAATATGAAAATCGAAAAGCGTTGGATAGTTTCTTTTCTCATCATTACTTTAGTCGCCATTTCAGGCTTATTCTGGCCAGAAAAACTAGCCGATAACCATCCGGATTTTAATGCGGTTGACACTGTTAATTTTGCCGATGTGGCTTGGTTACTCACCGCTTCTTGTTTGGTTTTATTAATGACACCCGGCTTGTCTTTCTTCTATGGCGGTATGGTTGGCAAGAAGAATGTAATCTCTACCATGCTCAAAAGTTTCATTTGTTTGGGTGTAGTGAGTTTGCTTTGGGTAACTGTAGGCTTCTCTCTTTCTTTTGGCGCTCCGATTGGCCCAACAATTAATGGCGTTCACTATGGCGTCATTGGCAATCCATTTGATTTTGCTTTCTTTAGCTATGTTGAAATGCACCCGCACAAGACCATGGCTTCCTCGATACCTTTTATTTTGTTTGCTTTGTTCCAAATGAAATTTGCAGTCATAACACCGGCCATCATCACCGGCGCCCTCGCGGAACGTATCCGTTTCATCTCCTTTTTGCTCTTTATTTGTTTGTTTACTGTTTGTATCTATGCGCCTTTATGCCACATGATTTGGCATCCAAACGGTCTCTTGGGTAGCTTTTTCGGCGTAAAGGATTTTGCTGGTGGAACAGTCGTTCACATGAGTGCCGGTTTTGCGGCCTTGGCTGGTGTTTTAGTTTTAGGCAAAAGAAAAAATAGCGAACACATCCCAACCAACATTCCGTTTGTATTGTTGGGCACCGGAATGCTTTGGTTTGGTTGGTTCGGATTCAATGCCGGTTCGGCTTTAGCAGCCAATGCTACAGCGGCCATGGCTTTTGCCAC
>JBDLVY010000134.1:0-7138 GCA_039804545.1 Bacteroidota bacterium
CGATGGCCTTCTAAATTCTTGTGACAATTTTTGAACTGAAAATAGATTTTGCCACAGTTTTGTGACATTTTTTAAAATGGAAATACATTTTGTCACAGCTTTGTGACATTTTTTTTTAAAATGAAAAAAAATGTCACAACATCAATTTAGCCTTTTTAGCTCTTGAACCCGAAACTTTGAACTCGGAACTCGAAACTCGCAACCCGCAACCCAAAACTTCACACTTCGTACCTCGTACTTTGTACTTCCTAATTATTATCTTTACCAAAAATTAAACTCATGCAACACATCATCGACCGCTTCATCAGCTACGTCACTATCGATACCGAATCAGACCCGAATTCAACTACTACGCCGAGTACCCAAAAACAATTTGATTTAGCCCATAAATTGGTGGACGAACTCAAAGCCATTGGCATGACCGAAGTGACTATTGACCAACACGGTTATGTGATGGCGACTTTGGCTTCGAATGTGAAACACCAAGTGCCAACCATTGGTTTTGTATCGCATTTTGATACGACGCCTGATTTTACCGGGAAAGATGTCAAACCACAAGTGATTCCGAATTATGATGGTGGTGATATCATTTTAAATGCGGCACAAAACATCGTTTTATCGCCTAGTTACTTTAAAGATTTATTGCAATACAAAGGACAAACGTTAATCACCACTAACGGTCTGACTTTATTGGGTGCCGATGACAAAGCGGGAATTACCGAAATCATGACCGCGATGGAATACTTAATCCAACATCCGGAAATTGAACACGGAAAAATCAGAGTATGTTTTACGCCTGATGAAGAAATTGGCCGTGGTGCCGATTTATTTGACGTGAAGCAATTCGGAGCCGATTGGGCTTACACCATGGATGGCAGTCAGCTAGGCGAATTAGAATATGAGAACTTCAACGCCGCCGGAGTTAAAATTACTTTCAAAGGAAAATCGGTTCATCCGGGTTATGCCAAAGGCAAAATGATCAACTCGATGTTGATTGCCAACGATTTCATCAATGAATTACCCAAAGGCGAAACACCGCAAGAGACCAAAGGTTATGAAGGATTCTTCCACGTAACCGGTTTAACAGGTAGCATTGAGGAAACCAAATTGGAACTTATTATCCGTGACCACGATATGAAGAAGTTCCTCAAGCGAAAAGAATTGGTACACAAAATCGCTAAGAAATTCAATAAGGATTTCAAAAAGCAATTTGGTGAAGATATTGTCATCTGCGAAATCAAAGACCAATACTACAACATGAAGGAGAAAGTAGAACCGGTCATGTTCATTGTAGATTTGGCCGAAAAAGCCATGAAATCTTTAGGCATCAAACCTTTAATCAAACCCATTCGCGGCGGTACAGACGGTTGTCGTTTATCTTATATGGGCTTGCCTTGTCCGAATATCTTTGCCGGCGGACATAACTTCCACGGAAAATATGAATACGTTCCGGTAGAAAGCATGCAAAAAGCAGTAGACGTCATTGTAAAAATTGCGGAATTGACCGCCACAACTGATTTTAGTAAAAAAGAGAAAAAGGCAAAGAAGAAATAGTGCTATTGGTTTGGATGAGAAATTCAGAAAGTAGTATTAAGACTGGAGTATTAAGACTGGAGTATTAAGTATTAAGACTGGAGTATTAAGTATTAAGACAAAAAAATCCCTGACTTCAAGAAATCAGGGATTTTTCTATTTAGCCTTAATCCTTTATACTTAATGCTCTTAAGCTTTCTTATTAGCAGTATAAGTAAGTGTTACCTTTTCTAAGATTTAATAAGTTTAAACCATTTTTGATTATCGGCGGTTTTGAGTCTGATAAAATACAAACCGCTTTGACCTTTGATGGCGGAAGATACTTTGGTTACAGTATTAAATTGTTCTTCTGAAATTAACTTTCCGGTAATATCATAAACTTCTAAAGTAACGGATTCAAAAGAATCATTAAATATTATACTGAACTCGTTAGCGGTTGGATTGGGAACAATGACAAGATTTTCCAGTGCGTTACTTGACCAATCGTTGTTGCTTAAAGTTGCATCATATTTAGACACTGCGCAGCTTTCGGTAAATCGAACTACGGTACCGTCAACACCATTAAAGGCAGGCATGGTCAATCCAAAATCATTATAAACTTGTGTAGCAGAAGAAGGATACCCCATATTCTTAGCCAAGTAGAAATAATCTCCGGTACCTTTGAAAAAACCTGTAAATCCGTAAAAATGATTGACATTGCCACCATCATTATTCAAGAACAATCGTTTTAAATTCCCAGCTTCATCATATACTGAAACGAAATAATCATACCTATTAATGGTTAAGTTATAGCCGTTTCCGTTTGTACTGTCATAAAGTGCCGTGCAATTATCACCGTCGTTTGTATTGTTAAAAATTTGGCCTACCACATGAATTTCATTTCCCGATTTTAATAAGTTTTCCCCGAAACCATAATAGGTATATCCGGAACCTCTTATCCATTGACAAATTCCGTTGGTATTGACTTTGGCTACAAAATAAGGTCCTTTTTGGGTTGAGACTGTAGTTCCGTTTGTATTTTCAAAAACGTGGGTAAAATTGAGCGGTCCAAAATAATTATAGCCGGTATCGTTAGCACCGGTTAGGTATATCGTTCCGTCATTTTCAACAATCATTTTATTGGCATAAGTCAAATCACTCGGGAAACCATTGGCATCTATGGTACGACTTCTTAGTTTCCATAGAATTTCTCCATTGGGACTCATTTTTACCAATCCGATTTTGGAACCGTAACTGCCATCTCCGGTGATAGTTTCTGAAATGGTATTACTTCCTGCCTGATATACTTTAGCTTGCAAATCGAAATCCATAGTAAAATAGATATTATTGTTGCCATCAATTCCTAAATTGCTCAATCCTTTTCTGTTGGCGGAATACAAATAGACTTTGGTATCCCAAATTATATTACCCGAAGGAGAAACTTTTATGATAAGATTAGTCGCTTGAGGCGAAACCACCTGCTGTCCTATTTCCTGAGCTAAAGCCCCGTTGAAATAGGTTTGAACAGTAGTAAAATCAGTTTGAAAACCCGACAACGCTATCAGATTGTTTTGGCTATCAACTTCCATTTTCACAAAACCGAAGTAACTATTTTGCAGGTACCAAATGAGTTCGCCCTTGGAATTCAATTTAATCAAATAAAGACCGGGTTGGTTTAGTGTCGCAGATAAATTGGTGCTTCTTCCGGTATTGTCAATGAACTTTCCACTGCCTTTTCCGGAAATATAAATGTTTCCGTTTAAGTCAACAGCAGTCGAATAAACACCATTGTCATTGTTATTGCCAAAGGCAGTGTTGATGTTATAAACGGTCCATTTAATAACACCGTTTCTATCGTATTTTGACAAATAGCCGCCTTTTTTCCCGTCTAAATTGAGTGTAACACCGTGATTAGAATCGAATATCTCATTAAAATACGTTCCGCTGAGTAAAAACCCATCAGTGGTTGGTGTCATTTGGGAAATATCGGGATTATAACCGCCAGGCCAATTTGGATCGTTACTATTATTGACCAATAAAAAACAGTCGGCTGCGGCTGTATCAGGCTCAAAAATATTAGGTTTTGCAGCAACAACCGTATCATGACAATCATTGTCTGACCAAGAATGCAAAGTAGTTGTTACCAATCCCGGCGCACTGAAAGACAGTTGCGGATTTGGCTGCGATGACGAAGATATCGATGCATTTGGAGTGAATTGCCAAGCAAAGTTTTGGGAATCGGTCGAATTTTCGAAGAAATCTACCGTTTCATTAACTTCGGCATTGATTAAACCGGCATGAAAATCGGCTTTGGTTTCTTCTACTGTAATCAAGAAATTACCGGTAAATCTTCGACTACAATTGGCTAAACTACTCTTGGCATCAATATAATAACTTCCGGTTACATCAATCATTGCAGTATTAAATGTCAAAATTCCTCCCGTACTCACTTGGCTTTGCCCAAAATTAGAATTGGGTTGCCCTTCCAATTTCAAAGTATAAATTACGTTAGGTTCAGCATCGGCAATTTGAATTTGAGTAACTTCTTCTTTACAAAGAATATTGTCACTTAGGGTAACTGTTTTGTCAATTTGCGGTGGAGTAACCACATTAATGATTTTGGTATCGGTAGATTGTTCTCCGGCACTATTTTGAACCGTCAAAACTACAGTATAAGTTCCGGCAGCCGGAAAATTATAGGTAAAGGAATTGGTTCCGGTTTGTACTAAATTATTATTAATGTACCAACTGTAACTGTTGGCGCTTCCGGTAACGGCACTTAGCGGGATAGAACTAGGATAACAACCGCCATCAGCATTGATTCGAACATAGGGTTTGGTAGCGCCACCATTGCCGGTTGTTTTTAAAATTACACCATTATTCCCAAAAGCGTAAAAATCAGTTGCTCCGTCTTGTTTCCAAAAATCATTGATGTGGTAATTCAAAGAGCTGGTTTGCCATTCGACTGAGACATTTTGAAAATTACTGGTTGCATAAGAACATCTGTATATACCATGATTGGTTCCGATGTAGAAGTTACTCGAATACAATATCATTCCGTTGGCATCTAGCGGACCATAATAATTTTGATTGTAACGGGTGAGATAATTGGTTTGGGAAGACAAATCGGTATGAGAAAATGTATTATCACCCAATGCGTAGGTGTATGACGCATTGCTTGCTAAAGCCACATCTGAATTAATACTATTGGTTGTTGGTACGGTAGTAACAGCTCCAATGGTTGAACCGCCTAAAGAAGTTCTGAATACTTTTTGGTCGGAACCCATTAATATATTGCTGCCTGAAGCACTTATACTCAACAAATCATCCGTTAATCCGGTATTGATGTTGGTTAGAGCTGTATCAGTAAAAGTCAGCAATAGTCCGTCATCACCTACCGCTATATATTTACTTAGCGAGTTAGTGTATTCTATTTTATTTAGTTTAGAGTTGATCTGACCAACATATTTGATTTCATAGACCAAAGACGGGAGCGCAATTTTAATAATTATTGCTTCATTAGTAAGCGTGTTTTGACCACAAGCATAAACAAATCCGGTATTGGTTGTATTGGTAGGATTTGAATAACAGTGTGTAAATACAGTATTGTTATAAATAGTTGCGTTTGCTGTGCTATTGGTAATTTCAAATCTTGTCCAACTTCCTACTCCAACTCCACCGGTAGTAGTGTAATATAAACCATTAGCACCACTGGCTAAACCATTTTCATCTAGAAAAACAACTCCGGTTAAATTATCGTTGATTCCGGTATCTAAATTTACCCATTGGGCATAAGAAGAAACAGAATTAAAAATAAAAATCAGAAAAACAATTACATATCTCATGGAAATCAGGCTAAATTTTTTCAACGGTAAAAGTAATAATTAAATTCACTTTAAAGTTATTCCAAAAAAAATCCCAAACTCCAATAAAGGAGTTTGGGATTTTTTTTCGTACTTCTTAATTCGTACTTCTCGTTATGCTTTTTTATTTGCCGCAGCAGTAAGCTCCAAAGAAATAGCTGAACGCTCAATTTTTAATTTACCCGACATGGTTTCGATAACGGCTGTTCCTTCTGATAACTCAGCGATTTTGCCATGGAAACCACTTTTGGTGATGATTTTATCGCCTATTTTTAATCCGGCTTCGAATTCTTTTTCTTGTTTGATTTTCTTTTGTTGCGGTCTAATCATAAAGAAATAGATGACCACAAACATTAGCAATAAAAACGGTAATTGACCTCCTAATTGTTCCATAATAATTGGTTTGTTTTTTAGTTCTTTTTGGGAACTTCGATGTTTGATTTAATTTTTAATATTTTGTTACCTTCTTTAGTATTACACAAAATGGTAACTGTTTTGGCAGTTTTTCCTGATTTTCCTTTGGAATCAAAAGAAACTTTAATTTTCCCAGATTCACCTGCTTTTATTGGAGTTTTAGGATATTCAGGCACGGTGCAACCACATGAGCCACGAGCAGAAGTGATAACCAAATCAGCTTCACCGGTATTTTCAAATTCAAATACATAGGAAGGTTTTTCTCCTTGTTGTATGGTTCCAAAATCATGTTCTACTTCTTCAAAAACCATTTCAGGGTATTTCCCGTCAGCCGGAACTTGAGTGGTCGGAGCACCATCTGTAGCAATACTTGCTTGAGGTTGTTGTACCGAAATCGTATCAATAGCGTTATTGGTTTCGGGTGTGTTTTCTTTTTTACAAGCGGTTGCTAACATTATTAGCGCAGCAACAACCATTAGATTCATTCTTTTTTTCATATTTATATTTACATTAAACCTCGACCAGTTTTTTTGATTTTATCTTCGTTTTGGAATTCTTTGACCAAATTATCTAAAATTCCGTTGATAAAAATACTGCTTTTTGGGGTAGAATATTCTTTGGCAATTTCCAAATACTCATTAATAGTCACTTTTATTGGAATGGATGGGAATTTTAAGAACTCACAAATCGCCATTTTTAAGATAATAGTGTCAAGTTCAGCGATACGGTCGGCATCCCAATTCGGGGTTTTGTCGATGTATTCTTTGGCCAATTCAATTTCGTTTAAAACTGTTTTTCGGAATAAATTCCCCACGAATTCTTTGTCCTCTTCATCTTTGTATAACTTCACCACTCTGAAATCAGCTTTCTCAGTAAGTTGTTTCAACTGCTTTTGGATTTGGGTGTTCACCACCGGAATATCATCGGTCCAAGTCAGTTTGTTGTCTTCTAAATATTCGTAGAGCTTTTCATTTGGCGCAATCAATTCGGTGAACAAATCTACCACAAACTGTTTGTCTTCCTCAAAATTATTCTTGCGATTGCTCATGTATTTGGCATACAAAGAACTTTGTTTGATATCATTGAGTAAAATCAAAATATAATCATCGTTCAATGACCAGTTGTTGATTTTTCTTTTCTCTAAAGCGATGCTTAAAGAGCTGTTGTCTTCCAAATGCTGGAGTACCGCGTTATTGATAAACTTGTTATTGGGATTTTTTTCTTCGGGAGTGGCCAAATGTTTTTTACTGGAAGCTTCCAAAAAAACAATCTCTTTTTTTCTGATTTCTGTCAAAGTAGACAACATGATTAAATACAAATCCTGAATGTTATCAATACTTTGGAGCAAG
>JBDLVY010000135.1:0-4066 GCA_039804545.1 Bacteroidota bacterium
GACTGTTGAAATGGTACATCGTGAAGATGTTGAAAATGTAATCAAACTGATTTACGAGAGTTTGTTAAAAATCGAAAACAACGATAACTTTTCTTATTTCAAATAGTTATGTATAAAAAAACCACGCCTAAGCGTGGTTTTTAATCTTATATTTACTGTTAGATTACGATTTCAAAAAGGCAACCACATTTTGTTCTATGCGCTCATTGATATTAGAAATATCCGCCTTAACAAATTGCTCTCCGATAATATTCTCAAATAATTCGATATAGCGTTCTGAAACGGTTTCAATGTAATCATCTGTCATGCTTGGGATTTGTTGTCCTTCTTTACCTTGAAAACCATTTTCAATAAGCCAACGACGAACAAACTCTTTAGACAATTGTTTTTGTTCTTCGCCTTTGTCTTGTCTTTCCTGATAACCTTCTGCATAAAAATAACGAGAAGAATCCGGTGTGTGAATTTCGTCAATTAAAACTATCACGCCGTCTTTGGTTTTACCGAATTCATATTTGGTATCCACCAAAATCAATCCGCGACTTGCAGCGATTTCAGTTCCACGTTGGTAAAGAGCTCTAGTATATTTTTCCAATACCAAATAATCAGCTTCGGATACGATTCCTTTTTCCAAAATAGCTTCGCGCGAAATGTCTTCATCATGCGAACCGTTATCGGCTTTGGTGGTTGGCGTTATAATAGGTGTTGGAAATTGATCATTTTCTTTCAAACCCTCGGGCATGGTTACTCCGCAAAGCACTCTTTTGCCGGCAGCATATTCACGAGCTGCGTGACCGGAAAGATAACCTCGAATCACCATTTCGACTTTAAAAGGCTCACACAAATGGCCGACTGCCACATTGGGATCCGGAGTTGCTATTAGCCAATTCGGAACAATATCTGAAGTTAAGTGCATGAACTTAGTGGCGATTTGGTTTAGAATTTGACCTTTATAAGGAATTCCTTTAGGCATTACGACATCAAAAGCCGAAAGTCTGTCGGTAGCAATCATGACCAAAAGTTCGTCATTGATATTATAAACCTCGCGTACTTTACCGCGGTAAACAGTTTTTTGTCCGGGGAATTGGAAATTTGTAGTGGTGATTGTATTCATGTTGTTGTGTTGTTGTGGGTGCAAAAGTAAGTCGTTCCAAATTGATAGACAAAAAAATAAAATCAATTTGATAACTTTTTAGCCCCGATGGTAGTGGAAATCCTTTTTGGCTTGACAAAGCCAAAAAGATTGGAGCGAACAGCGGGAATTGCCATTACTGAAACTTCCCAAGCCATTCGCTCCAAAATTATTAATTTAAAATTCTAGTAATCGTTATTCTCAATGCTCTTGTAGGCATCAATTACTTTTTTCACCAATCGGTGGCGTACAATATCTTTGTCATCTAAGTAAATGATTCCGATGCCTTCAATGTCTTTCAAAACTAAAATGGCTTCTTTCAATCCGGAAATTGTTCTTCTTGGTAAATCTACTTGTCCTGGATCGCCTGTGATGATGAACTTGGCATTTTTTCCCATACGCGTTAGGAACATTTTCATTTGTGAATGCGTCGTATTTTGTGCTTCATCCAAGATTACAAAAGCATTGTCCAATGTTCGGCCACGCATAAAAGCCAAAGGTGCGATTTGAATGATGCCTTTCAAAATATAGTCTTCCAATGTTTGTGGCGGAATCATATCTCGCAATGCATCATATAATGGTTGCATATACGGATCGAGTTTCTCTTTCATATCTCCTGGTAAGAATCCCAGGTTTTCACCAGCTTCCACAGCCGGACGCGTCAAAATAATTCTTTTTACTTGCTTTTCCTTTAAAGCTTTTACAGCCAAAGCCACACCGGTGTAGGTTTTTCCTGTTCCGGCTGGTCCAACGGCAAATACCATATCGTTTTTGGCTACATAATCTACCAACTTTTGTTGGTTAGGCGTCATGGCCTTTATCAGTTTTCCTCCTAAACCATGGACCAAAATTTTGTCATGATCGGGCATTCGTTGCTCTTCCTGTGAATTGCTTTGAATCACACGGTCTATAACATTGTCATCAATATTGTTGTACCGTGTGAAATGCAACATGAGCCGGTTAAAGCGTTTTTCAAACTCATCGAGTTCTTCTTTTTCGCCAAATGCCTTCAGGGTTGTACCACGAGCCACAATTTTGAGTTTAGGATAATACCTTTTAATAGTTTCAAGATGGGCATCTTGAGCGCCCCAAAATTCTTTGGGAGCGATGTCGTGTAATTCAATGATACGTTCGTTCAAAAGCTGTAGTATTAAATTAAAATAATTAGCTATATATTGTTAGCTTTGTATCCAAATTTAATCAAATAAAAGAATAGGTTTTACTATTTTTGAGCCCAATTTACATCAAGTTATAAACAATCTATGTCAATAATTACCTTAACCACCGATTACGGATTAAAAGACCACTTTGTCGGGGCTTTAAAAGGTAAGTTGTTATCGGAATATCCCGAAGTTACTATTATTGATATCTCACATAATATTGATGCCTTTAATGTAGCCGAAGCGGCTTATATTATTGGAGCAGCGTACAGTAGTTTCCCAAAAGGAACGGTTCATTTAATTGGCGTTGATATCGAATTGAATTCAGAAAACCAACACATTGCCATGCAGTGGAATGACCAATATTTTGTGTGTGCTGATAACGGCATCTTAAGTATGTTGATTCAGAAGATCGTGCCACAAAAATTGGTTACCATTAACATACACGACCGATTACCGAGCGACGCGACTGATTTAGATGTTTTTGTAAAAGTGGCTTGTCATTTGGCCAAAGGCGGTTTGCCGAATGTTATTGGTAAAGAAATCAAGGAAATCAAAGAAGTAACCGAATTACAAGCGGTTGTTCAAGACCATCAGATTAAAGGTTATGTTATTTACAGCGACCATTTGGGCAATGCCGTGACCAATATTTCAAAGAAATTATTTCTTGAAATGGGCAAAGGCCGACCTTATGAAATCAAGTTCAAGAATCAAACCATTAAAACTATTTTACCCAAATACTCCGATATCGGAATCTCAGAAAAATATCCTTTAAAGTATTATGAAGGGGAAAAGTTGGCCATCTTTAACGAAGCCGGTTTTTTAGAAATTGCCATTTTCAGAAGCAATCCGGATACAGTTGGTTCGGCGAGTTCGTTATTAGGATTGACTTATAGAGATTTGGTGACCATAGATTTTAAAAATTAATACAGATTAGTAAAAAGGAACAGATGTTTGTTAGAATAGTAAAAATGAGCTTTCACGAAGAAAATATTCCGAAGTTTTTGGAGAATTTTGACAGCATCAAAGAAAAGATAAGAGGTGCAGATGGCAATCAATTATTGGAACTGTATCAAGACAAATACAACCCGTGTATTTTCTTCACTTATAGCTATTGGGAAACCGAAGAAGATTTAGAAAATTACAGACGTTCCGCTTTATTTGATGAAGTTTGGACGTTTACCAAACAACTCTTCAACGACAAACCCGAGGCGTGGAGCTTGGATAAAGTGGTCAGTTTACCGTAATTAGTATTCAGTAAAAAAATAAAAAAAACATAATGAAATCAATCGCATTAAGAGAAATAAAATCCTTTTTTGGTTCGCCCATAGGATATTTAGTTATTGCCATTTTCCTGTTGCTCAATGGTTTGTTCCTTTGGGTTTTTGATGGAGAATACAATATTTTACAAAGTGGTTTTGCCGATTTGAGTCCGTTTTTCACTTTAGCACCATGGATATTGATTTTCCTCATTCCGGCGGTGACTATGCGCAGTTTCTCGGATGAAAAAAAAACAAGGCACTATTGAGCTTTTGTTGACCAAACCTTTATCGATTTGGCAAATTGTAAACGGCAAGTTTTTAGGATCGTTTTTATTGATTGTCATCGCCTTATTGCCAACCCTAGTTTATGTTTATGTGATTGCTTCCTTAGGTTCACCCGAAGGCAATATCGACATGGGCAGCACTATGGGTTCGTACTTCGGATTGCTGTTTTTAGTGGCTTCGTACACTGCCATCGGTGTCTTTACTTCTACCCTTTCGGAAAATCAAATTGT
>JBDLVY010000136.1:0-3068 GCA_039804545.1 Bacteroidota bacterium
ATGACTAAAAACTCTATTCTTTCCGAAAAAGAAGTGGCAGACGGACTGATCTTGACTTGTCAAGCGCATCCTACATCGGCTTCGATTCGTGTAGATTTTGATGATGTTTAATTTTTGCTGCTAATCTTTGCCGCAAAGGCACAAAGTCGCAAAGTTTACAATTGATATATAAAAAAGACGAGAAGTGATTGCTTCTCGTTTTTTATTTTGCTCCTGCAAGGTTTCCAAAACCTTGTAGGTATGTTTTCTTATGTCAAGCTGAACTTGTTTCAGCTTCTATTTTCCAGATTTAATTCTATTATCGTGTTTACACAACATTTGGCAATTATCTGCAGCCGTTTTTCCGCCTTCGTGCCAAGGTTTTATATGGTCGGCTTCCATTTCATTCAGTTCAAATTTTTCGTCGCATTTTACACAAATTCCTTTTTGGCGTTCAAAAGCCTCCCGTTTTTGTTTGTCTGAAAAAGCTCGAATACTTAAATGTTTTTCTTTTCGGTTTAAGACAAAATAATAAATCCCTTTTTTGTTGGAAACATCTTCGTCTAACATCAAATGGGTGATTTCTTCTTCCAATGCTTTCGGGTCGAATTTATCGTTTTTAAATTCGTTGTATAATGATCCCCATTCTATCCCTTTCATTTCTTTCCGGTATTTGGGAAACGTAACTTTTACCCAACTAATAACCGATTGAAAATACAGCCACAACTCATTGGCATTCGGCTCGTGCTGGTTTTTAGACATGTATTCTTTAATCTTTCCTCCAGAAATCCAATCAATTGCTTTTTCTAAATATTCTTGGCGGTTAGCCGATCCGTTCAAGTATTCATCGCCAATTTTAGGACGACTGTTTTTCGAAAAATACCGTTTAGCATCCGACACCCAAGAACCCGAATAGACCGCATTACGCAACTCTTGTTCTGTTAATACTTTTCCCGCAATATTAATGGTTTCAAACCAATCTAATTTTTCGCTATCGGTTCCAGAGCAGAAATAGACCATCAATTTGTAGTTCAAAATTTGCTCTTGCTTGTCTTTGGGTAAATTATGAAAAGCCAAGCCCTCAATCGAATAATCGCCGTTGACATATTGACAAATGGAAATGGTGCGTTGTTGCCCATCGATTACTTCTAAATTTGGCGCTGAGCTTGTGGAAGTATCCCGTACTGCCCAATACATCACATTAAGCGGAAAATCTTTTTGCAAGGTGTTGATTACGGCATTACGTTCCTTTACATCATAAACAAATTCACGCTGGTACGGCGGGCGAATATCTAATTGACCTCCGTAACCCACTACGCCATCATCATTATTGTCTTTGTAGCCACTGGTTAACTCTCTTACACTAATTTCTTTGAGTTCTATGTTCATAGTTTTTTGTTTTTAATGATTATTCGAGAATATGGTACATCTACTACGCCATTCTTTAACATATAGAGATCTCCATCAACCGCTCCTCTTTTTTGAACTTCTTTTCTGTATTTTTTATGATCTGGTTTATATCTTTCTACACCTATTTCTAAACCTAAATTTGCTATTCCGAGACCAATAATCTCAAATTGTTCAGGATTGTATTTGTCCATAAAAGTTAAAGGCACTCCAATATATCCATCAAAATCAATAGGAATATCTTTTGTTTTATCCACATTGATAGCATCAAAATTTTCATATTTTGGATATTGATTTTCACTAATTGATTTATGTAAAATCAAATCTTCGTGACGTTTATTTATATCCAAATTGGTAAACCAATGCACTCCTGAAACTCGAATCATTCCGTCTTTATGGTCTCCTGCTGCGGCGTAATCTTCATATTGAGTATTAATAAAATGACCTGCGCCGCCTTTAAAACCATAGCCTAACCACAATTTATTCTCTTTGATTAATTTGAATATATCTCTGTATCCAATTGCGTTTTGATGCCCTACGATGATAAATTTTTTATCGTATTCAATCAATTGCGCTACATATTCTCGAAACAAAGAAAAAGGAGGGTTGGTCACCACAATATCGGCTTGTTTTAGGAGTTCAATACTTTCTTGGCTTCTAAAATCGCCATCGCCTTGTAAGGGTTGTACTCCTATTTCATTGGCATCTGGTACACTATTGCCGTTTTTATCGCCCGTATATTCCAAATAAACTGCTTGTTCCGATTCGTTAGTGCTGAACAAATCGGCATCTTGGTTTTTATAGCAAGTCGCTATCAATTTTTTGAGTCCTAAATGCTCAAAATTATAAGAGAAATAATGAAAAAAATTGCTTACTCTGGGGTCGTCGCAATTGCAATAAACCACTTTGTCTTTAAAATGATCTTTGTAGTGGCGTAACTCATTTTCAATATCTGACAGTTGGGTGTAAAACTCGTCTTTCTTATTGTTTTTTGCTTTGTGAAGATTGGTGTTCGAAGATTGTTTTGCCATTTTATGGGTTTAAAAGCGAAGCGTGCTCTTAAACCTATAAGCAAAAAAAGAAGGTGTGGTTGCCGTCCGTTAAAATGCTTATTCGTAACTCAGGCTCTGGTAAGACCGTAACAGAAATAAGCACGAACGGTCCACACCAGACTGGTGTGAACCTCCGCGACTTATTCTCCTGTTGTATTTGAAATTTACCAGATTTCGAGTTACGAGAATAAGAGCTAAAAGCTCAACGATATGTTTAAATTTTTATGTTTCTATTTTTTACTTTTTGTTTTTATGTGTTACAAATATAGGGATATTTTAGGGATGGAATTACACCGAAGATTCGCAAATTAATTTAACAATACCGTTTAAAATTTGCGTCCCGAACCTTCGGGATGTGGTCAGATTGCTTTATCACAAAACTAATCCGTGAAATTAGTGTAATTCGTGTTTACCTCTTTAAAATCGACTCTATTCTTGCCACTACCTGCTCAGGAAGAATGGTTCGCATGGCATTCTCATATCCCGCTACTCTTTTATTCCCGTACACCGAAGTAGGTAGGTTTGGGTATTGGTTTCTGTCGGAAACCAAAGCTTTATCCATGGTTTGATTAAACGGTAAAAATCCGGCAAACGGATGAGTAGCTCCCCAAAGTGTCACCACCGGAATAC
>JBDLVY010000137.1:0-2847 GCA_039804545.1 Bacteroidota bacterium
AAAGAAAATTCAAATCGGAATGGATTTACTATAAAACACATCCTTACGAATGGATTGTCAATGATTTTACCGAAGCTAAAAATATTCACATCATTGCAACATCAAAATCTATCGGTCGAGCCAAAATCACCGGAAGTATTATTGAAAAGCACATAGTTGAAAATGGGTCAAACCTACAAAATGTAGCTGTAGTTTTGGGCGAAGAGAATTTGTTATTGCCCGTTTTGCATTCGCTTCCCAATAGCGTAAACGCTTTAAACGTAACGATGGGATTTTCCAGCAAAAACAATCCCGCACAATTGCTAATCGCTAAATTATTCAAGTTACATGCTAATGCTTTATCAAGAAATCCGGGCAGTTATGTGATGTACTACAAAGATGTACTCGATATTTTGACGCATCCGCTTATTGAACCTTATGTTTTTGCCAACGAATTGGTAAATCGAATTAATAAAAACAATTACACTTTTATCACCCATAAAAAACTAGAAGAATTATATACCCAAGACAATGCTTTGTTCTCAATGTTGTTTCAAAAATGGGATACTAATTCTGTAACCGTTTTAGAAAATTTATCCCAGATATTACTCCAAATCAAAGCCAATCTGAGTTACGACAACGAAGAGGAAAAAATCACGAATGCGTTTGTCTATTCTGTCTTTAAAGTGATTAATAAAATGACTTCGTATTTTGGCCAACACCAAAATATAGACGACATCAAAAC
Organism: Bacteroidota bacterium; assembly: GCA_039804545.1. Classification (GTDB taxonomy): domain Bacteria; phylum Bacteroidota; class Bacteroidia; order Flavobacteriales; family Flavobacteriaceae; genus Flavobacterium. The sequence goes on from JBDLVY010000137.1 coordinate 725, forward strand.
ACTACAAGCCATTTACAAACAAGTCATTGATGTGGCCGAAGTTTCCTTTGAAGGCGAACCTTTAGATGGTTTACAAATCATGGGTGTACTGGAAAGTCGTGTGCTCGATTTTGAAACGGTAATCATCACCTCAGTGAACGAAGGCAAATTCCCTGCCGGTAAAAGCACCAATTCGTTTATTCCGTATGATGTGAAGAAAGAATTGAAATTACCGACGTACAAAGAAAAAGACGCGATTTATACCTATCACTTTTATCATTTGCTCCAACGCGCCAAAAACATTTATCTTATTTACAACGCTGACAGCGATGGTTTTGATGCCGGTGAAAAAAGCCGATTTATTACCCAATTGGAAGTCGAAAAACAGCCCAATCACAACCTGACCTTTCAATATTTTAATCCAGATGTGCCGAATATTGCACACCAACCGATTATCGTTCCAAAAACAGAAAGTGTTATCTCTCGCTTGCGTGAAATTGCGGAAAAAGGTTTTTCACCTTCATCGTTAACGACGTATATCCGCAATCCGATTCAGTTTTATTTCCAACGCGTTTTAAGAATTTCCGAAACAGATGAAGTAGAAGAAAATGTAGCGGCGAATACATTGGGAACCATTATTCATGGTGCTTTGGAAGCTTTGTACAAACCGTTTATCGGAAGGATTTTAACCAACGCAGATGTTGAGAGTTGTTTCCAAAAAATAGATGACGAGGTATTGACCCAATTCAAAGAAGTGTACAAAGAAGGCGAAATCAAAAAAGGCCGAAACCTATTGGCTTTTGAAGTGGCAAAACGGAATGTTTATAATTTTCTCAAACTCGAATTAGAGTCTTTAAAAAAAGGGGATGAAGTGCAAATCATCGCTTTGGAACAAACCTTTGAAAGAACTTTAGAAGATGCACGTTTGCCATTTCCGGTACTGATTAAAGGAAATGTAGACCGAATAGAAATCCGCAACAACAAAGTAAGAATCATCGATTACAAAACGGGTAAAGTCGAAAAAGCTAGTGTTACACTAAAAGACTGGAACGGTTTAACCGAAGACATTAAAAATGATAAAATCATACAGATTTTGGCGTATGCTTTTATGTATGAAGAGCAAGCCAAAGGAAGCGAGATAGAAGCCGGAATCATTTCGTTTAAAAATCTAAAGTCAGGGTTTTTACCGTTTAATTTCAAGCAGGATAAAGAAGTATTCGAAGTCATTTCGCCTGAAATCATGGAAGCTTATTTGGAGCAGATTGTGGTTTTGCTTCAGGAAATTTTGAGTATGGAAAAACCTTTTGAGGAGAAAACTAATTAAACCTTCTTCAAGAAGTTGGTTAACACTTTCAGCAATTCCTTTTGGTTTTCAATGTGGCTCATATGCCCGTCGGGGAAAGTGGTGAGTTCAACTTTAGTGCCTTCTATTTGTTCCAAATTGTCTTCGTAAATGAGCACGCCGTCTTTTTGGCCTAAAACCAACTGCATCGGATAGGGCGCAAAATGTAAAATGACTTCGCGGTCTTTTCGGATTTTCATGCCTTCTAAAGCGGCTACAATTCCCTGTAATGGTGTTTTAAGTGCTTGTTCTTTTACCTTTTCAATTTCGTTGGCTAAGCGTTCGCGATTGTCTTCGGCAAACAAATTGGCAATCGACATGCTGACAAAAGCGCCATAATTCTGCTTAACACAAACCACTGCACGATCTCGATTCATTTTACGTTCGTCGCTATCAGCACGTGAAGTGGAATTCAACAAGAACAAACCTTTCATATAATCGGGATACAATTCGGCGAAAGCCAAAGCCACATAACCGCCCATAGAATGGCCAGCGAGGACTACTTTCCGAATTTTTAGATGCATCAGCAAAGCAAATAACATGTCGGCTTGGTCTTCCATGGCGTGAACATAACCCAAACATTCGGTTTCGCCATGCCCTAATAAATCAAGGGTAATGACGCGGTATTTTTTTGAAAGTTCCGGCACAAATGCGTTCCACATGGATTTATTTTCGAGAAAACCATGCAATAACACCACAGCTGTTCCTTTACCTTCGTCGGTATAAGAGATTTTGGTGTTTTTGTAGACGATTTGTTTCAAGGTTCAAGGTTCAAGGTTCAAGGTTCAAGGTTCAAGGTTCA
>JBDLVY010000138.1:0-6596 GCA_039804545.1 Bacteroidota bacterium
AATGTCAGAACAAAATCAATATACCGAAGACAATATCCGTTCACTCGACTGGAAAGAGCACATCCGAATGCGTCCCGGAATGTACATCGGAAAACTCGGTGACGGTTCTTCACCCGATGACGGAATTTATATCTTGCTCAAAGAAGTTATTGATAACTGTATCGATGAGTTTGTTATGGGCGCCGGAAAAGTCATTGAAGTTACCATCAAAGACAAAATGGTTACGGTACGGGATTACGGTCGTGGTATTCCGTTAGGAAAAGTAGTCGACGTGGTTTCCAAAATGAATACCGGTGGTAAATACGATTCCAAAGCCTTCAAGAAATCGGTTGGTTTGAATGGAGTTGGTACCAAAGCCGTAAATGCTTTGTCTAACTTTTTCCGAGTAGAATCGGTTCGGGACAACCAACAAAAAGCGGCTGAGTTTTCTGCCGGAAATCTTACCATTGAAGAAGACGTTCAGGAATCCACCAAACGAAAAGGAACCAAAGTAGCTTTCGTTGCCGATGAGGCGATTTTTAAAAATTACAAATACCGCAACGAGTATGTTATTCGCATGCTCAAAAATTATTGTTATCTGAATACCGGTTTGACCATATACTATAATGGTGAAAAATTTTATTCCGATAACGGATTGAAAGATTTATTAGAAGAAACCATTACAGAAGAAGACATGCAATATCCTATCATCCATTTGTTGGGTGATGATATCGAAGTGGCTTTGACCCACAGTAAATCACAATACTCAGAAGAATACCATTCGTTTGTGAATGGACAAAATACTACACAAGGAGGAACGCATTTGGGTGCTTTTCGGGAGGCGATTGTCAAAACCATCAAAGAGTTTTACAACAAACCTTTTGAAGCGTCTGATATTCGCAAATCGATTGTGTCAGCAGTTTCCATTAAAGTTGAAGAACCGGTTTTTGAATCGCAAACCAAAACCAAATTGGGTTCAACCGAAATCGGTCCGAAAGGTCCATCGGTACGAACATTCGTTAATGATTTTATCAAAACCAAACTCGACAACTTTTTACACAAAAATCCGGAAGTAGCCGATTTGTTGCTCCGTAAAATTCTCCAAGCTGAACGCGAGCGTAAAGAATTATCCGGCATCCGTAAGTTGGCCAAAGACAGAGCCAAAAAAGCGAGTCTGCACAACAAAAAGCTCCGCGATTGCCGAGTGCATTTAACCGACGCCAAAAACCCACGAAGTTTAGAAAGCACGCTTTTCATTACTGAGGGAGATTCGGCTTCGGGTTCGATTACCAAATCGCGTGATGTGAATACACAAGCGGTATTTAGTTTGCGCGGGAAGCCTTTGAATTCTTATGGCATGACCAAAAAGATTGTTTACGAAAACGAAGAGTTCAACTTGCTCCAAGCGGCTTTAGACATCGAAGAAGATATGGGCGATTTGCGATACAACAATATTGTAATTGCGACCGATGCCGATGTTGATGGAATGCACATTCGCTTGTTGCTAATCACATTCTTTTTACAGTTTTTCCCGGAGTTGATTAAAGATGGTCATTTGTACATTTTACAAACACCTTTATTCCGTGTACGAAACAAAAAGGAAACCATTTATTGTTATAGTGATGAAGAAAGAGTAAATGCCATTGAAAAACTAAAACCCAAACCGGAAATCACCCGATTCAAAGGATTAGGAGAGATTTCCCCTGATGAGTTCAAACATTTTATCGGACAAGACATCAGACTTGATCCGGTCATGTTAGACAAAGCCACATCGATTGAAACTTTGCTCGAATTCTATATGGGTAAAAATACGCCGGACCGACAAGATTTCATTATCAATAATTTGAAAGTGGAATTGGACGTGGTGGAAAAGAATTAATTCAGATGAATACAAAAACCATAATTATAGTTGTAGTTGTTTTTATTCTTAGTTTTTCGGCTACATTTTTTATCATCAAAAGCAATGACCACAAAGAATGTAATACATTGAAAATCAAAGTTAAGAACACGAACGGCATTTTAGTAGAATCACAAAAACATATTTGTAAAGAAAAATATTCTTTTTAAAATATAAAAGATACTGAAATAAATTCAGCATAAATGAAAGACGAAGAAGACGATATTATTCCAAACGAAGACGGCCCGAGCGATAACGAACAGGCGGACCAAAACAACGAAGAGTTGAGCGAGTCAACGAATGAAGAAACAGCGGAAGAAGGTTTTGAAGATGTCATTCGACCTTCGACCGGAAGCCATTTCTACGAAAACGACGAAAACCCGGAAGATACCATTACCAAAGTTACAGGCATGTATAAAGATTGGTTTTTGGACTATGCTTCCTATGTTATCTTAGAGCGCGCCGTTCCGGCTATTGAAGATGGTTTTAAACCGGTGCAACGTCGTATCATGCATTCGATGAAAGAGTTGGATGATGGTCGTTACAACAAAGTGGCGAACATCGTTGGACATACCATGCAGTATCATCCGCACGGTGATGCGAGTATCGGAGACGCGATGGTTCAAATCGGGCAAAAGGATTTGATTATCGACATGCAAGGAAACTGGGGAAATATCTTAACCGGTGACAGCGCGGCAGCTTCTCGTTATATTGAAGCGCGCATTTCTAAGTTTGGCCACGATGTTTTGTATTCTCCTAAAATTACCCAATGGGGAATGTCTTATGATGGTCGACGTGCCGAACCGATAAATCTTCCGGTAAAGTTCCCTTTATTGTTAGCCCAAGGCGCAGAAGGAATTGCCGTTGGTTTATCGACTAAAATATTACCTCATAACTTTAACGAACTGATTGACTGCTCGATTAAAGTATTAAAGAACAAGCCTTTTACTTTATTTCCGGATTTCCCAACGGCAGGAATTGCCGATGTGTCGAATTACAACGATGGTATGCGTGGTGGTCGAGTAAGAGTTCGTGCCAAGATTGGCCAACTCGATAAGCAAACCTTGGTGATTACCCAAATTCCGTTTTCAACGAATACTTCAACACTAATTGACAGTATACTGAAAGCCAATGAAAAAGGTAAAATAAAAATTAAAAAAATTGAAGACAACACCGCTGCCGAAGTAGAGATTTTAATTCATCTTCCGCCAGGTGTTTCTCCCGATAAAACCATTGATGCGTTGTACGCCTTTACGGCTTGCGAAACGTCTGTTGCGCCTTTAGGATGTGTGATTGAAAACCACAAACCATTGTTTATCGGTGTTTCCAATATGTTGAAAATATCGACGCACCGAACGGTTGATTTGCTCAAACGCGAATTGGAAATTCAGTTGGACGAACTCGAAAACAAATGGCATTTCTCGACTTTAGAAAAAATCTTCATTCGGGAAGAAATGTACATCGACTTCAAATTGTATTCCGACAGAGAATCGCTATACGTTTATATGTACGAACGATTCAAGCCTTTTTTGAAATCGTTTGTACGAGAAATTAATGATGACGATTTACAAAAGCTTACTCAAATTCCAATGATTCGTATTACGCGTTTCGACTCGGATAAAGCTGATGATGCGATTGCCAAGTTGGAAGCGGAAATGGAAGAAGTAAAACACCATTTAGACCATATAATCGATTATACGATTGATTTCTTCCAAAAATTAAAAGACAAATACGGCAAAGGACGCGAACGCCAAACCGAGTTGAGAAGTTTTGATACCATTGAAGCCACAAAAGTGGTTTTGAGAAATACTAAACTATATGTCAATAAGGAAGAAGGTTTCTTTGGAACTGGCTTAAAGAAAGACGAATATGTTGCTGATTGTTCAGATATTGATGATGTTATTGTGTTCTTGCGTGACGGAAAAATGATGGTGGCTAAAGTTGATGACAAGAAATTCGTGGGCAAAGACATTATCCATATTGCGGTTTTTGATAAAAATGACAAGCGTACCATTTACAATATGATGTACCGCGACGGTAAAAACGGATCAACGTTTATCAAGCGTTTCAATGTATCCGGAATTACCCGTGATAAGTTCTATGATTTGACCCAAGAAAAAGCGGGTTCTCAAGTGCTATATTTTTCGGCGAATCCGAATGGGGAAGCAGAAACGGTTACCATTTTGTTGCGCCAAATTGGTAGCGTGAAAAAACTAAAATGGGATGTAGATTTCTCTGACATTGCCATCAAAGGAAGAGCATCGCGTGGTAACACGGTGACGAAATATCCAATCAAAAAGATCGAACTCAAAGAAAAAGGAATTTCAACTTTGCGTCCACGTAAAGTGTGGTTTGACGATACGGTACAAAGATTAAATGTTGATGGTAGAGGAGAATTGTTAGGTGAATTCAGACCGAATGACCGATTGCTAATCATCAACCAAAATGGAAAACTGAAAACCATTATCCCTGAGTTGACCACGCATTTTGAAGAAGGCATGATTGTCTTAGAAAAATGGCATCCAAAGAAACCAATTTCAGCGATTTATTACGATGGAGAAAAAGAACGTTATTTCGTTAAGCGCTTCCTAGTAGAAAATGAAAACAAGGAAGAAACCTTTATTACGGAACACGAAAAATCACAATTAGAAATCGTTTCTACCGATTGGCGACCTATGGCAGAAGTCATTTTTGCCAAAGTCAAAGGCGTTCAAAAAGATACAATTACGGTTGATATGGAACAATTTATTACCGTAAAAGGCATCAAAGCGATTGGTAATCAATTGACCACAGACAAACTGAAACAAGTCAATTTGTTAGCGCCATTGCCATTTGAAGAACCGGAAGAAGTACAATCGGAAGAAGTAGAAGTTACCGGAGAAGACAACGTTTCCGATGATATTCAAACAGAAACCGATGACGATGGCCAAATTACGTTATCATTAGAATAAAAAAAACTCCCGTTTTGTACGGGAGTTTTTTTTTTGTCTTCAGTGAATTATAAAATAATTCATTGATTCGCTTGACTATTGGTTTCGTTAGTCATTTTGACAATGTCATGAATTATACGATCCAATTTTTCAGCCGATTCACTGATATGATTCACCAATTGATAATCGGTTAAGCCCGATTCTTGATTGTATTTTAACAAGTCAATTAAACCAAGTAAATTGGCAAGAGGTGCTCTAACCATATGAGATTGTGTCCAAGAAATATCTTTTAGTACTTTGTCTTGCAATTCTATTTTGTTCTTTTTTTCCAGGGTTTCAGTCAAATCTATCATGGCGCCGATGATGCGGGTAACTTGCCCTTCTGAATTTCGGATAAAAATTCCTTTGTGCTGTATTAAACTAATTTCTTTATTGGCTTTTAGAAAACGATATTCAGTATTAAAATCTTCTTTATCAGTGCATTTCATTGCTTTGGTTAAGGCTTGAAGTACTCTTTTTCTATCCTCGGGGTGAATATTTTTTTTCCATAAGTTTTTATTAGCTTTAGCCGTATTATAGCCAAAAATCGTTTTAAATCCTTCCCCGAAAAAAGTAGCATTATTGTTAATATCCCAATCGATTATGGCTTCCGTAGTGGCTTTGGTTAATAATTTAAACCGTTCATTGCTGTCCCAAATTGCTTTTTCGTGTAGTTTTCTATTGGTTATATCAAAGGCAATACCATCAAATCTAATGGGTACATTAAAATTATCTCTTACTAAATGAATTCGTTCTAATATCCACTTTGTTTTTCCTGAATTGGTGATGATTTGTCGCTCACTTTCTATAACAGCACTGTTGTCAAAATCGGAAAATGTATTGGTACTGATTTTTTTTAATTCATCTTGGTGGAAGCGTTCCTTAATTTTTTCCAAAGTCAATGGAACCGTTTCGCTATTGGTTTCAAAAATTTTATGCATTTGGTCAGACCATATAATTTCTGATTTTGTTAGATCGTGGGTCCAATACCCTAAACTGGCAATATCACCGGCAACTTGTAATCGGGAGTTGATTTCTAATAACTTGTTTTGGGTTTCTAGTTCACTTGTAATATCTGTTGCAGAAACTAACATTCCTTTTCTACCTTCAAAAGTAACTTGAGATGTTTTGACTTTAACCCTTATAATTTCCCCGTTTTTTTTTCGATGGCGCATAATCGCGGAATAGGGAGGATTCACGTTCATCAATGATTTATTGAGTACTGTCTCAATTTGTGGAAAGTCTTCAGGATGAAGAGCGTCTTTTATGGTCATTGATAAGTATTCCTTTTGGGTGAATCCATAATGTCTGCAAGCCATTTCATTAATGTCTAAAAACTTTAACGTTTCTACATCAAAAATCCACATAGGAATAGGACTATGGTTGAATAGTTTTGTAAACTCTCTTTTAGATTTTTTTAATTGTTTGCTGATGTGTATGATTTCTTCGTGATAGACGGTCGTTTTTTCGAAGTTTTTTTTGATAATTATATAAGACAGCAGTGACGTAAATAGTATAAAAGCGATAGCCTTCATAGTTTGTATTTCTGAAATCACTACAAAATCTGAAGTAAAGTATTCCAATAAATAATCAGATACTAATACGTAGAGGCTACTTATTATGGCATAAACCAACACGATTTTAGCATAAAACAAATTACTTAATTTTGTTTTCTCTTTTTCCATATTATTTCGATTTTATTAGACAAGCTTAATACCTAGTAATAAAGTTAGTACTATTAAAATGGAATT
>JBDLVY010000139.1:0-2587 GCA_039804545.1 Bacteroidota bacterium
TTTACTACTGTTTTTATTAATTGCCAATTCACTTTTGGCACAAGATAACTTTACACAACTCAAAAGCAAATTAGATCAAGCCCTTGCTAACGATATATTATTTTTAAAACAAAAAAACAATTCTCTTACCCATTTCAAAGAAAAATTACGTCACACTAGATTAGATCAAGATCGCTACCGTTTGTTGGAAAAATTATACGAAGAATACAAATCCTACCAATCGGATTCGGCTTTAGTCTATGCCAAAAGAAGTGTACAAATTGCCACCAAAAATCAAAACTTAACTCAAATTACTAAAGCCCAACTCAACTTGGCTTCTATTTTAGGAACGCTTGGTATGTACAATCAAGCCTTGGAGATTCTCAACACAATGGAGGATTCCGTGGCGCCACAATTAAAAGGAGAATTTTATTGGACAAAAAGAATAGTGTATGGCGGCCTTGCCGGTTATGCTACAAGTGTTGAAGAAAAAAACAAATACAATCAATTGGGGAATGAAAATCGTGACAGAGCGATAACGAATTTGTCCAAAAAATCAACCGAATACATTCTTGCCGTATCAGGACAACTTTTATCTCAAAAAAAACACGACCAGGCCATTGCTTTGTTGCTTCCTTATTTTGATACAATTGAAAAATCAGATCCTAATCGAGCAGTTATTGCCTATTTAATTTCTGAAAATTACAAAGCAAAAAAAGACAAAGAACAAGAGAAAAAATGGCTCGCAATTTCTGCTATATCCGATTTAGAATTGGTAAAAAAAGAAAACATTTCCTTGCGTGAACTCGCGTTTATGTTATATGAAGAAGGCGATATTGAATCGGCCTATGAATACATCAAACGTTCTTTAGACGATGCCGTTTTTTGCAATTCGAAACTTCGAACCTACGAGATTTCCAAGATGCTGCCGATCATTAATGAAACCTATGAAGCCAAAAACAAATCGGCAAAAGCCCAGTTGATTGTGTTTTTAATCAGCGCGAGCGTCTTGGCTTTATTTTTATTGGGCGTTTTGACTTTGCTTTTCAAGCAAATGAAAAAAGTGGCTAAGGCACAAAAAAATGTAGAATTGGCTAACAATCAACTCTCGGTATTGAATCAACAATTGCAAGGCTTCAATTCCAAACTGAATCAAACCAATCTAGAATTGGCCGAAACGAGTTTGCTCAAAGAAATTTACATAGGCCGCTATATGGATCAATGCTCGGTCTACATTGGAAAAATGGAGGAATACAGTCAAAAACTAAAAGTGATGGCTACAGCTGGAAAAGTAAACGACTTGGTGAGCACCGTAAAATCAAAAGCGTTTATCGACAAAGAATTGAAAGAATTCTATTCGCAATTTGACCAAACTTTCGTTCAGCTTTTTCCCACTTTTGTGGAAGAATTCAAAGACTTATTAAATGAACCAGATAGCATTATCATCAAAAAAGGCGAACTCCTAAATCCCGAGTTACGCCTTTTTGCACTGATTCGTCTTGGGATTAAAGACAGTGCTAAAATTGCGGAGTTTTTGCGTTATTCTGCTTCTACGATTTACAACTACCGTTCCCAAATTAAGAACAAGGCCAAAGGACCTCGAGAACAGTTTGAACTGAAAGTGATGTTGATTGGTACAAACTTGGAATAGCAAATCTAATCCAACATAAATACAATTAGAAAAAGCCACTTACACTTTTGTAAATGGCTTTTATAATCAATTATTTTTTTACGCTGTATTTTTCGGTTCTGGCGTCTTTGATTGTTCCTTTCCAGTTCAATCCAAAACCAAAATCGTACACATTCCCATTGGAATCGCGATACGGAATCATATCATGAGGAACGTCTTCGAATTGTTTTTCAACCGTTGTCATATCGATCGGCATTTGTAATGGTAACAGTCCTGAAGGTTCTGTTTTCCCAGAAACAATGTCTAATAAGGCCTCCATTTGTACTCCAAATTCGCCTACAATGGCGTCCACCTCTTTTTCAAATTCGCCAAAAACCATCGGATTAGAAACGGTAACTGCTACCAATACCGGTTTTCCATTCATCGCTTTTTTAGTGTCTAAAATAGCATTCAAATCGGGATACGAATTCGATTTTGAAGTCTTGTTCAAATACGAACGATTGGTAATAGTTGGATCAATTACAGGATCTCCAGCCGCCATACTTTGCGCTCTAGCCTCAGTTGCCGTGTAGTCTTTTAATTGCAAACTAATTGGTACATACCCATTTCCACCCGCTTCTCTATCGGCTCTGCTATACCCGTTACTTACTGGACTTTTGATAAATACGATTGCAAAATCAGCTTTTGCAGGATCATCTGTTACACTGTAGTATTTTTTTATCAAATCCAAATTTACAGGATATTCCGTTTTTTCTGGTGTTGGCATTCCAAAGAAATTTACTCCAGGCGGGGTTGTTCTTTTTGGAACAAATACTGTTTTACCTGTAGCAATTGGCAAGGTCTTATTTTGATTTTTTATCAAAACAATCGATTTCAATTGGGCATCGTAACCCGCTTTCATATACTCTGGTTTTCCTACAATCGCTTTGGTTTCTTCTGGATCCAAATAAGCGTTTTCAAATAAGCCTACTCTGAAAA
>JBDLVY010000140.1:0-4450 GCA_039804545.1 Bacteroidota bacterium
TCTCTACCAATTTGGTTTGAGCTTCTTTGTTAGATAATTCGTCTTTTAATAATTTTTCAGCGATGTCTAATGACAAAGTCGAAACTTGAGCTTTCAATTCAGCTAAAGCTGCATTTTTCTCGCTTTCGATAGAAGCTTTGGCTTGCTCGATCATTTTTTGACCAGCTACTTGTGCTTCCGTTTTAGCATCGTTAATCATTTTTTCTTTGATTTCACGAGCTTCTTTCATCATGGTATCACGCTCTAATCTTGCTTCAGCTAATAATTTCTCATTATCTGATTTCAAGTTTTGCATTTCTTTCTTAGCGTTTTCAGCAGAAAGCAAAGCGTTTCTGATTCCTTCTTCTCTTTCGTTTACGGCATCAAGAATAGGTTTCCAAGCAAATTTTTTCAATAAGAAAATCAATCCTACGAAAATCAAAAATTGCCAGAAGAACAATCCTAATGAAAAATCATTTATTAACTTTTCCATATTATAAAGTAATTATATAGTCTTTTAATTTAATTTTTAAACAAAAGCTACAACCAACCGTTGCAGCTTTTTGTTTTGTTTGAATTATACTGCGAATAAAGCAGCAAATCCGATACCTTCAATAAGCGCAGCAGCAATAAGCATAGCTGTTTGGATTTTACCAGTAGCTTCCGGTTGACGTGCAATAGCGTCCATTGCAGAACCACCAATTCTTCCGATACCGATACCAGCTCCGATTACTACTAATCCAGCTCCAATGATTTTAGGAATTTCCATAAAAATATGTATTAAAAATTAAACATTAATATTAATGGTGAGCTTCATCATGATGATGCTCTTCTACGGCCGAACCAAAATAAAGGGCCGACAACATAGTAAATATATACGCTTGCAATAAAGCAACTAATATTTCAATTAAAGAAATCGCAAACGAAAGGAAAAAAGACAAACTGCTTCCAATCCAGTTTTTGAAAACAAACATTAACCCAATCAAACTCATCAATACGATGTGACCCGCTACGATATTGGCATAAAGACGAATCATTAACGAGAATGGTTTGATAATCGTTCCCAATAATTCTATTGGCGCTAAGATAAATTTCATTGGTACAGGCACGCCTGGCATCCAGAAAATGTGACCCCAATAATCTTTTTTAGCGGTAAAGGTTGTGATTAAGTAAGTGATTAAAGCCAAACAAGCAGTAACGGCTATGTTTCCGGTTACGTTGATTCCAAGTGGTGTTAATCCGAAGATATTTAAGAACCAAATAAAGAAAAAGATGGTCAATAAATAACTCATATATCTTTTATAGTGCTTTTCTCCGATATTAGGAATAGCAATCTCGTCTCTAACATACAAAACAATCGGTTCAAAGATACGACCAACTCCTGAGGCAATACCGCCGTTTTTAACGTATGATTTGGCCAAACTTTTAAACAACAAGAACATGATTAAAGCTACTACAAAAATCATGAATACGTTTTTGGTAATAGAAAAATCAAGCGGCTTTTCATTGGTCGCATGGTGATGCTCATCCATAGTTACTTCGCCTTGAGCGCTGTCTACTTTATAGATTTTACCGTGGTGTAATTTGTAAAAAGTTCCATTAACCTCGGCAACTTCATGGTCATTGTGAAATTTGGAAGAAGAGAAAACCTGTAAGCCATTGTCAACTAAAATTACAGGCAACGGAAATCCAACGTGGTGTTGTTTTCCGGTTTCATCTTTGTAACCAAAAATATTAAAATCATAAGAGTCTTTCAAGTGGTGGTCGATGAACTCTTTGATTTCGGTTTTAACATCTTTAGGTTCTGCAGATTCTCCGTGACTAGCTTCAACTGCATGAGTCGTTTCTGCTGAAACTGGGATGGAATCAACTGTTGGGTTTGCCGAACTTATTAATGGTAAAAAAGCTACTATAGTAGCGATGATAAAACGGAGTGGTTTTTTTGAAAACACCATATCTGATAATTATCTAAATTTTATTTTCTCAAATTTGGTGCAAAAGTACAATATTAATTAATATTAAAAAGTATATGTTTTAATTTTTTTGGCATAATTGTCAATTTAAAACTCTTTTATTGTTTATTATTTAAAATTCTGATAGTTACATAGGTTTCTATTGCCAAAAAGTAAATGAAAATAATAAAAAAACTTATTTTTTCGGTTGGCGTTTTAGGCAGGTTTCCGGCCAATATTGGTTTCAAAAAAACAAATGCGAGTCCCATTTTCAAAGTAGTGAGTAATAAAAAGGTGTAACCTACTGAGTTAATGCTCTTTTCTTTAACCTTATCCAAGGCCAAAATTAATACCGACGAAAAGAAGAAAAAGAACAAATACAACAGTTCTATGGAATAGACAAATTCAGTTTCATAAACTTTGGGCACCAAAAAATAAAATAAGATTTTGTGAGCTATAAAACCTATGACTCCAAATATTAGTAGGGTTAAAATAGATTTGAACTTGGCTAAATTCATATTACTGATTATCTGATTTATTAATTTCTTTCAACTGACGGTTGAGATTGTAAAATGCTATTGCGACTCCAACCATCGTCAAAATCTTTACATATATTCTATGTGGATTGGTATATTTTTCATCGAGCCAACGCCCTAAATAAGCAAATAAAAAAACGATAACGCCCATTTGAACAGGAATGTTGATGAGAGCCAACCACTTGTTACGCGCTTTTTTCTTCTGAGGATTGTCCATTGGCGGGAAGATTTTTCAGATGTGGTTTCATTACGCAAGTTGCGCTGAATTCGGCTCCGGGTTCTACAGATAATTTACCGCAAATTACTTCTCCTACAATGTGGGATTTTGATTTTACATTTAAGATTTCCTGAACTTGTATTTTGCCTTCAAAAACGCCTTCGATGTCGGCATTTTTACAAATGATATCGCCTTTAACGCTTCCTGCCGGACCAATGACAATTTTTCCTTTGGATTGAAAATTACCAATTAAATGGCCGTCTAACCGAAAATCTGCCGGAGAAATAATGTCACCGGTAATCGTAGTTCCTTCCACAATTCTGTTGGTTTTTCCTAAAAGATCGGTATATGATTTTTGACTTTTTTCAAACATATTATTATCCTTTTTTACCTGACTTCTGCGATTGAGGCGAAGGAGGCATTCCTATTTGTCCTTCATTTCCATCTGACCCTTTCATTGGCTTTACAGGCTGTGCATCATTGTCGTCTAGAGACTGTTTTTTCGGTTGCTCTTGGGCAGCTGGTTTTGGTTTTTCTTGCTCTACAACTGGTTTTTCAAATGTTCCGTCCCAATTAGGTTGCGTAGGATTGTTTGTTAAATTACCGGCTAAAAACTCGTCTAAATTCTTTTTGATTTGAACAATGGTATAATTCTCCTTAGAAATAATAATCGGTGTGTCCTGAACTTTGTAATCCTTGTATTCTTTCAAAATAGAAGTGATACCCACTGCCAAATCATTAGAATTCAACCCATGAATCACTACAAAATTATCGGTCATGGTATAAATATCCAGAGAAACAGTTAACTTATCCAAACTTCTGTCTTTGATAAATTTGCCTATTTTTTCTCTTAAGATTTTGGTGTTTTTGTCTTCAAAATCTTTGGTTCTGTATAGGATTTTCCAATTTTTAGAATCGAGGCTTGACAATTGCAATGCATTTAGCTTAGGCATATCAACCGTCAGCATTTTTTCGGCTCTTTTGCCTTCTTCACTATTTGGATAATTCAGCGCTACAAAATTCAAGGCCTTACTGTACTCTTCCAATCCAGACAATTTTCCGATAATATTGGCTTTTAATAATTCAAACTTAGGAACTATTTCATCTCCAGTAAACCTATCAATGGCGGCAGAAGTCGCTGTTAAAACAGCTTTGAAATCTCCGGCCAAATATTGCTTGTATAAAGTTTCGTAAACTGATTTGGGAGAATCTTCAGATTCGGCTAACTCATTATTAGGGTTACTCAATATCTGTGCGTATCTCGAATTTGGATACAGCGAAATAATTCTCGCCTTCATGCTCTCGGCTTTGTTCTTATCTATAATTTCATAGATTTTGTACAAATTATACATTGAAGGCAAAACCAATCTTTCTTCCGGGCTGTTTTTTAGCAATTGCTCCAACTTATTGGCGGCCAATTGGTATTCTTTGAATTTCTCTTTGTAAATAACACCCAGTTGATAGTAAGCAAAATTTCTCTCTTTACTCAAACTGTCAATTAATGTTTGGCTTGTGGGCAATTGTTTGATGTAAAAATCAGGGGTAAATCGCTCTTCAACTTCTGCTTGTTTTGCGTCTTTATCGGTTTCTTTATCTTCTTCAGCCGATTCCTCTTTGTCATTGGCTTTGGATGATCCTGATTCTAATTTCCAATTGTCTTGCAGTGTTTTTTTGCCCCAAATTTTTTGAAATTCTTTTTGTCCGTAAGCTACCGTTGTTGGATTGTAGAAATAAAAGGTGTTGTCTTTTCCCGTGGCATTTGGGTT
>JBDLVY010000141.1:0-2816 GCA_039804545.1 Bacteroidota bacterium
CACCGACAGTAAAAGATGATTACATTCGTGTTCGAACGAATAAAGAATTGAAGAAGAAGGCTACTGAAATTGTAGAAAGTATGCAATTAGATATGAGTACAGTAATCAATATGACACTAGACCAAATTGTGAGACACGGCTCCTATGTCAAGTTTTCGGACAAAAAAATGCGAACAACTTTCTAAATGTTTTGTAGATTAACTAGTTTGTTTATAAAATCCCTCCCTCTGGGAGGACTTGGTTTTATTTTTAGATTCCTTTATTAAAACAGACCCATTTAAATAACCGTTTTTAACTTCATTTTTAAAAACAGGTGATTTTTTTATTAAAAAATGATTAGGCAACTAATGAAATACGGTCATGATTGTACCACCTGATATAACTATCGATACCAGCTATTGCTTCATGGATGGTTTTAAATCTCTGGAAATTCACATACTCGCGTTTTAGAATGGAATGAAAACTCTCAATTCGAGCATTATCTCCAGGACACCCTTTTTTGGAGTAGGAATGTTTTATCTTGTATTTACTCAATGTTATCTCAAATAAATCACTCGTATACTGACTTCCCATATCACTATGAATGATCGTTGTTCCTAGTTTTTTGAGAATTTTGGGGTCAATGACGCTAGTTGCGAGTTCTTTCGTCATATGCTCTCCAATTTTATGAGACATAACCCGACGGGTTTCAGGATTGTAAAGACTGGCTAAATAGACCCATTTTTGATTGACGCGAATATAGGTGATATCCGTTAACAGAACGGTTGATTTGTCCGATAATGTTTTGATCAAATTTGGAAGCTGTTCAAAAGTTGTGTGGGTTTTAGGCTTCTTCCATTTTTTAATCATTCTCGATTGGATCCCTAATTCACACATCAATTTATAGATTAAGCCAGTACCAACCCCAAAATGAAACTTCTTATTTAAGAGAATCGTTAACCTAGGGTACCCATACATGGGGAATTTTAGCCAATACTCCACTACTTTTTCTTTGAGTACCTTCCGTCTACTCTCGGTCTTACTTGGTTGCCAGTTTAAAGAATCATAATAGGTTGAACGTGGAATCTTGAGTACTTGTAAAATTCGAGTAATGCGGTGACCAGCAGCTAAGTTAAGGTCAACAACGTTAAGTAGAACAGTTCGTCCTTGTGTGATTAATTTTTTGCCAGAATCACCGCTGCTCGCTTTAAAATATCGACTTCTTCTTTCAAACGTTTAACCTCTTTGATTAACTCGCGTTCTCTCAATGAAAGAACTTGTGTATTCGTTGGATCCGCTTGATTAATCCATTTACTCACAGTTGATACGCTTACGTTATATTCTTTAGCCAGTGAGTTGGCAGACCGACCGGTCTGGCTCAGGGATACCATGGATTCTCTAAATTCTGTGGAATATCTTGTCGTTTTATTCTTAATTGGCATAATAAAAAACTCCTTTAATAGATTATATCGAACAACTTTGGATCTGAGTCAATAGGTGAGACAGTTTTTGCGAGAGTTTTTTATGTTAAGCAGATAAAATGTGCTGCTCAAATTGACTAGGAGTCAAATAAGCCAACGCACTGTGAATTCTGCGATTATTGTAAAATCCTTGTACGTAACTAAAAAGTTGAATTTTGGCTTCTTCAAATGTTGAGTACGTCGGTCTTTGATACACGTGTTCTTTCTTTAATGACGCATGAAAGGATTCAATTCCTGCATTGTCATAAGGACAGCCTTTTCGGCTGTACGAGTGTGAAATCCCTAAACTTTCAAGCTTTCTTTCATATTCTGCACTAGTATATTGGGATCCTAAATCTGTATGCAAAATACAATTAGTTGGTAATTTTCTGTTTAGAATAGCGTCTTTTAGAGATTTAATGACAATTTCTGTTTCCATTTTTTTATTAAAATGATACCCAATAATCTTTCTTGAATGCAGATCCATAACCGTTGATAGATAGCACCAACCATTTTCTAACGTGTGAATATACGTGATATCAGCTACCCATTTTTGATTCAATCCAGTAGTTGAAAAGTCCTGGTTTAATAGATTTTTATAGTTTTCTAGAACTTTTTTAGATGATTTTCCTGCTTTGAACTTTTTAATTGTAATCGATTGTATACTCTGCCTCTGCATAGACTTTTGAACGCGTTTCATACTTATTTTTCTATATTCTTGATACTTCTGAGTAAGTAGATAATGAATTTTACCCGCACCATAGATACGATCACTTTCGTGATAGATACGTAAAACTCGTTCATCTAATAAATTTCGTTCTAAATGCCTCTTGGATGGTTTGAAATTTATTTTCCGGTAATAAGTTGCTCTAGAAACGCCAAGAAAGTGACACATTTTTTTGACACTATGGCAGCCTGCTTCGCTTTCTTGACGAATCAACTCAACTAAGTTTATTTTCTTGCCAGCAGACCGAGTGCTTTTTTTAAGATGGTAATCTCTTCATCTTTTTCCTTAAGCTGCTTTTTAAGTGCCTTTACTTCATCCTGTGTAAGTCCGCTAGGACTTATAGGTTTTGACCCTTGAACCCACTTCAGCAGGGTCGAGTAGCCAACTTCGTATTCTAAGGATAATTGACGAGCAGTCTTTCCCTGTTTGAATAAGTCTAAAATAGTTTGTTTAAATTCTTTTGAGTAGCGTTTTGGCATGGATTGACACTTCCTTTGAGTTCTATTTTACCCTCTCTCTAAAAGTGTCTCAAGTACCATACTACATCCAGTTACTTTTTGTGGTATTTTTGATTGCCGAATCAGTGTCTGAATGCGATTGTTTTTTCGCTGCTCCAACTCTAACGATAAAAGGTGGTCTAAAAATTCTTC